>JAKJCD010000072.1 GCA_022706625.1 Bacillota bacterium
AAGATAATCGCCTTGACAGGCTCAGTAAAATGGGTGACCCACTTGAAAAAGTGGCAGGTGCGGTGGATTTTGAAATATTCCGCCCCACGCTTGACACAGCAATTCCAAGAGAAAAGGGCGATAAGGGAGGTCGTCCACCAATGGATAATATGCTGATGTTCAAGATAATGCTATTACAAGAGTGGTATCATATTGCTGATGATATGACCGAATATTTGATAAACGACCGTCTGAGTTTTCAGCGATTTTTGGGGTTGTCGCTGGGCGATAAAGTTCCTGACGCCAAGACGATATGGCTTTATCGTGAAATGCTTAAAAACAGCGGAAAATCAAAGGAATTGTTTGATATGTTTGCCGCATTAATGGAACAAGTCGGGGTGATTACACGCGAGGGTAGCATCGTTGACGCAAGTTTTGTTGATGTGCCGAAACAACGCAACAACCGTGATGAAAACAAGAAAATCAAAGAGGGCGATGGCGAGGAACTTTGGCAGGACAATGAAAACAAACGCTGTCAAAAGGACATTGATGCACGCTGGACAGAGAAAAACGGCGAGAAGCATTTTGGATATAAAGACCATGTTAAAGTTGATAGCGACAGTAAGATGATTGTGGATTTTTCGGTTACAGATGCCGCCGTTCACGATAGCCAAGCGATAGTTGATTTGATTGACGATAAGGACAATGTGTTAAATGCTGACAGTGCCTACACTGGCAAGGAACTGCACGATAAAATCAGAGAGAAAAATCCCGATATAATTTTAAATATCCACGAAAAGGGATACCGCAACAAACCGTTAAGCGAGGAACAAAAGGCTTCAAATAAGGAAAAATCAAAGGTTAGAGCAAGGGTAGAACATGTTTTTGGACATATGACAAATTCGATGGGTGGCATGACCACTAGAGTCATTGGGATAGACCGCACAACCTGCGTGATTACCCTTAAAAATCTTGCCTACAATCTTAGCAGATGGGCTTATTTGGTTGGTGTAAAAAAAGCTGCGGTATCCATATAGGGATAAGTCTGCCCATTTATAGAAAATGGGCGGTAAATCGTGGTGTGCATGGCTGTTTAAGACAGATATTTTGATGATTCTACGATAAATTCATACATTTTTTTGCAAAATCCCCTTGATTTTTCGGGGGGGTATGATATGCTAAAGGAAATTTGACGTTTTTAGAGGTGCCCTAATGTTAAGACCGGTTACCGCAGTTGCTCCATACAGCAAATAGGTCAGCAATGAGTGAAAAACGAGAGAATAGCCTAGCGCAAAGCTCTTTTTCCTTTCCATTGAGAACCCCCCCCATTCTAATGTTGATTTTTTCTAAACCATACCAACTAAATGTGTCTTTAATGCGATAAAATTACAATTTCAAACTTTTCTGTACTTCCAGATACCCGGTAGGACCAAGTGTATCTGGATTGGTGATTACTTCAACTATAGCAGGCTCTCCGAGTGCAATAGCTTCATCGATCGCTGGCCGTATCTGATCCGGTTCGGTAACGGTAACTGCGTGTAAACCGAATTCTTTTGCTACTTTGCCAAATAAGATCTTTGTTGCGTTGTATGAAGTCTGTCTCCGGCTGCGTTCACGATCGCCCGGGTAGTATCTGTCCATCCACGCCATTTCCTGTGCCAGTCCGAAGTTATTGTTAACAATGGTTACGGTGGGTATTTTATAGCGGCGGGCAGTCTCCATTTCATTTGAGAAGTACCAGAACCCGCCGTCGCCGACAAAACCGATCACGGGACGTTCCGGATGACCGCACTTCACGCCTAGTGATGCCGGATACCCCCAGCCCAGTGTGCCTGCGCAGCGGATATATTTCTGGGTGGATTTCATCTGGATCATCGTTCCGGTCCAACATGCTGAAAAACCGGTGTCCGAAACAAGGATCGCATTGTCCGGCAAGGCTTTGGTGATCTCACTGCACAAACGCGCAGGTTCTATAGGCACATCATTTCTGAGGTAATCCTTGTTTCGAAGGGCAAGGTATTCCTCTATCAACATTCTGAATTTTGCATGCCAATCAGGGCGCTTTTTTTCGGGTGTGGCTTCCAAAAGCTGTGAAATGACCGTCCTTGCATCACCTTGAAGACCGATACAGTTCGGATAACTCCTGCCGAGTTCTTCGCCGGCAATATCGATTTGTATGGTCCGGACAGTACTTTTAGGAGCTTTCCAATCGAGTGTAGTCTGATCAGAAAGCCCGCTTCCCACGACAATGAACAGATCAGCATCTTTCAAAAGATTGTTTGAGTTGTGCATTCCATAAAGGCCGACAACGCCGCACCACCTGGGATCATCTTCGTCAATGACAGTCTTTCCGTCAGGGGTTGTAGTTATTGGTATATCAGCTTTTTCAGCCAGCTTCAGCATCACTTCTCCTGCGCCGGATATGAGCGCGCCGCGTCCGGCTAATATTACCGGCCGTTCGGCTTCTGAAATGGCTTCAGCCGCTTTCTTCACTGTCTCAGGCGTTGCGGCAAGCCGCGCTGTGGGATAAACGGCAAATTCGGGATTTGCCCAAAAATCCTCTTCAATATCTGCGCGTTCCACCGGCAAGCACATGTGATGAACAAGATCCAGATGCACCGGCCTTGGCTTTCCGGTGGCGGCTTCCCGATAACATTGACGCAACAGCATAGGAAGCTGTTGAGGATCTTCCAGCAGGGCATTGAATTTAGTAACTCCCGAAAAATGCTTTTGATGATCCGACTCCTGATAGGAATTACGATATTGGAGGGCGGGAACTTTTCTTCCGGTAATCGCAATAACCGGTGACGTGGCTAAGTAGGCGTCATGCAGCCCGGCTGACAGGTTGAGGCTGCCGACGGACTGAGACATACAAAAACCCACTTTACCGGTAGCGCGCGCATATCCGTCCGCCATGTAGCCTGCTGCGATCTCCGAATGCGCCATAATAGTCCTAACGCCGATTTCATTCATTTCTTTTATGGTCTGGGGCAGCAGAGCATCCTGATAAAACACATGTGTTGTGCCGTTTTCTTTAAGAAGTTTCGCAAAATACGTTGAACCTTTCATTTTGCTCATTTCCTTTCTTTTTTTATGTTCTGCGGTATTTTCTTAAATATTATCCGAAATTGTGCCTGAATATTACCCAGGGATCGTGACCAGTTAGCATGTACTCGGGTTTAAACTCCTCCGCCATTGATTTGATAAGGTAGAAGCTGTCGAAAGCAGCCCAATGATCATAAATTTGCCCGGAGCAGAAAAAAGGCAAGTATTGCGGCATCGGAGTAATTTTAACAAAGCTGCCGTCTATCAGTTGATATTCATCCATCATCGGGAACATGTATACGCAAATATGAGGCATATCGCCGGTTATCACATATCTGCCCTTTTCTGTAGGAACAACAATGATCATGCTTCCGAGAGAATGGCCCGGCGTTTTATAAATCTCGAGGCCGTTGGTCATCTTAAAGTTGCCATTGATCATAAATACACTTGACAATTGCTGCATATCATCCGGGGTACGTTTATCGTAGTCGCGTCTTATCTTTTGTGACGGTATCTGATTTAGAAGATTGGAATATTCATCCTTTTGGAAGTACGTAGGAATGTCCTTGAACATCAAGGCGTTGCCTGCATGGTCGTTATGAAGATGTGTGTAAAATACTTTGTCAATATCAGAAGGCTTTAACCCCTCCTTTGCCAGTGCGTCTATTACGTACTGTTTACCGCCTTTTCCGGGAAACCCTGCATAAGCTTTGCCGTCCACAATGAAGTCATCACGGATACCTGTATCGACCAGGATATTCTCTTCACCATTTTGTAGCAGATAACCGATATACGGGCTTTCAAACACGAGATCGGTGTCAACACCTGGTGTTGCAAAGCCTTTGGGAATAGTCAGGGCTCCGTAATACAATGATGTGATCTTCCATTTTTTCATTATTATCACTCCCCTTCTTATATTATTTTTGGTCTAAGATTAAGCTGTTTGATGTAATAAACCTTGAGAGATCCCTAATCGATGTGAAAAGTGCATTGTGTTAATATTATTATAATATGGCGATTCATAATGTACTAATAAAGATTTGGAATATAATTATTACTATTATTCATAAAAGTAATATAGTATTTACAATTTCAAATAATCATCATATAATTAAAAAAGACACACATGTCGCTTATTTATCTGAGACTAATCTTATACTTATCACATACGAAGCTTGACCGGGTAATATGCTGGACTATTAAATGAAGAAAAGATTGATTCATTTGTCCAAGAGCGAAAAGACCAAAAAAATGATTTTGGAAAAAGCGGCTGAACTGTTCTCGCAAAAAGGCTATTCTGCAGTTACGATGAAGGATGTCTGCGAGGCAGCCGGCCTAAGCAGGGGCGGTTTATACCGTCATTTTGGTTCTACCGGTGAAATGCTGGGACTTATTATTATCGAAGAGCAGCGAAATGCTGACAATAAACTAAGGAATTGCTTGGATGAAGGGAAATCGGCTCTGCAAATTTTAGATGCCTTGATTGAAGCTCATACAAGTTTTCTATTATCTCCCCAAAGTGCTTTGGAACTGGCGGCAAACCAATATGCACTTTTAGATCCAGTGGGTAAAATAATTAATAAGGAAAGGGCGTTTTCAACCGTTAAGAGAACAGCTCAAGTTATCCGGATCGGTCAGGAAAAGGGCGTTTTTATTGATGGTGACCCAGTTAGTATAGCATGGCATATTGTGTTTTTCCTCTCCGGAATTCATACGCAGAAACCACTTTTCGAGCTTGAAGACGATTTTATCTGCACTCAGATTAACTACATCAGGGATTTTTTGCTAAAGAAATAAATATAATACACTGCCTGGATTGTACAAATCATAACAGTCATTGCTTGGCGCGGCAGCCTGTTTTCCGATGACTCCGGCTATTATTCCGGACGCTTATGGCACAGCGGGTTGTTGAAAAAGGGATAAGCGATAATTACCGGAGCTTTTTCGATTTGGCTCAGCACTGCTGACGGAATAAACAATCAATCAGGAAAGGGTGTGGTAAATAGTAAAGAGGAGGGATATCCAAATTATTTTATAAGGGGGTGTTTTTTATTGGCTCAAATGTATGACGTAGTTGTGGTGGGGGCGGGCAACGGCGGCCTGATGGCTGCATGCCGCGCCTCTCAGATGGGACTGAAGACACTGGTTATCGAAAAGCATAACCTTCCGGGGGGATGCGCTACCAGCTTCCGTCGCGGCCGTTTCGAGTTTGAAGCCTCGCTCCATGAACTTCCGGATATGGGTCAGGGTCAAGCTCGCGGCGATCTTGGAAAACTGTTTGATGAGTTGAAAATTGAAGTGGAATGGTTGCCGATACACGATGCATACCGTTTAGTAGTGGCAGGGAAAGATGGCATAGAACTCGATGCCACTGTCCCTCATGGCAGAAAAAAGTTTATTGCCTACATGGAATCACAGTGCCCCGGATGCACACCTGCCATAAATCGCTTTTTTGACGTATGCAGCGAGATTGACAAAGGATTGGACTACTTTGGGATGTCACGTGGCAAACCGGATCCGGCTGTAATTCGCAGCAAGTACAGCAATTTTGCACGCATTGCCGGTGCATCTGTAATGGAAGTATGGAAGGCTATTGAAATGCCCCAGCGCTGTATCGATATCCTTAGCGCTTACTGGCCGTATCAAGGAGCAGACTTGTACACGCTGGACGCGGTACGCTATTTTAAGATGCTCAGCGGTTATGTTTCCACCGGCGCATACATGCCTAAGATGCGTTCTCACGAGATTTCGCTGGCAATTGAAAAGCGCGCCCGCGAACTGGGCTGCACTTTCTGGTACAACAGGGAAGTTACCGGGATCACCACTGATAAGGGGCGCATTTCCGGTGTTATTACCGATGACGGAGAGGTTATCCGCACCGGCAATGTAATCTCCAATGCCTTCCCCAATGTGGTTTACAGCCGGCTGCTCGACAATCCTTCCCTTGTCCCGGAATATGAACTTAAGAAGGCCAATGCACGTACGTTCGGCGGCCGGGGTTTCACCGTATTGATGGGTCTGGACAAGTCTCCTGAAGAATTGGGTATAAAGGACTACGCGGTATTTATCAGTACTACAGCCGACAGCGCAACGATGTATCGTAATTGTTTCTCCCGGGAAACAATTGACAATTTTGCGGCAACCTGCCTGAATATTGTTAATCCGGCTGCCAGCCCCCGGGGAACCAGTCATTTTGCCATTACTTGTCTGTTCACCGATGAAGCCTGGGGAGACGTTACACCCGAAAATTACACGACAATAAAGCGAGAGTTTACCAGCAGCCTGATACAAAGATACGAAGAGACCATGGGAATACGTATCAGGGATTGTATTGAAGAGCTCGTAATTGCCACGCCTGTTACATATGCCCGTTATCTTGGCTCACCGCAAGGTGCCATTTACGGTTATTTCGCGGACCGCTGGGACGGGATGATGGCACGGACATTCTCGGATGGCATGGAGCAGACCATACCCGGGCTCAGGTTTGTCGGCAGCCACGGGGCGCGTCTTTCAGGTTATTTGCCGACCTATACTTCAGGTGATGTTGCAGCCAAGCAAACGATGTCTGATCTGACAAGGAGGCTTTAAAAATGAGTAAAGATATTACCACATATCCGGAATCCCTTGACATCAAAAGCGAGGCTTTAAAAATGAGTAAAGATATTACCACATATTTAGAATGCCTTGACATTAAAAACTTTGAGGGGATTGTCCCGAGACGCAGGAGCATTATTGGTGCAGCCAATGGCTCCCTGCCGCAAAGCGAATTCAACGCCAACCATGTGGCGCAGGCACTTCACCCCAAGGTTCAGCATTTAGTAATTTCGGTGATAAAAGAGCATGAGGGAAACACTAAAAGCTACATTCTTGAGCCTGCTCCCGGCACAGAAACCAAATCACCGGCATACTTTCGTGCCGGTCAGTACCTTAGCGTAAAGCTGCGTATCGGTCACTCCTTTATTACCCGTCCTTATTCCATTAGTTCCGCTCCGTCAGAAGCGCTTAAAGGGAGATATTCCCTTACCATCAAGCGCCAGGAAGATGGATTTGCCTCAAATTACATTTTTGACAACTGGCAGGAAGGGACGGTTATCGAGGCTTCCGCTCCCAAGGGTGAGTTTGTGTTTGAGCCGCTGCGCGATGCGCAGAATATTATCGGTCTGGCAGGCGGGTCCGGAATTACTCCTTTTTATTCCCTTGCACAGGCCATTGCCGATGGGACGGAAGATGCTGCTCTTACCCTGCTTTATGGCAGCAGAAGGCACGATGAAATTCTTCTGCAGAAAGAGCTGGAAGCATTGGCAGCTTCCTGTGACAAAATTAAGATTGTTCATGTGTTAAGCGACGATCCTCAGGCGGAGGGTTATGAACAGGGCTTTCTTACTGCAGAATTGATTAAGAAGTATGCCCCTGCCGGCGAATTCTCCATTTTTGTCTGCGGGCCGGCTGAAATGTACAGCTTCATGGATAAAGAATTAGTTAAGCTGGAGTTGCCGAAGCGGCGAATTCGCTATGAGACGTTCGGAGATTATAAGAACCCTGAAAGAGATAAGGCCTTCCCCGATGCTGCAATCGGAAAAACCTTTAGACTCCGGGTTGGTATGCGGGGCAAAAGGAAGAAAGTTCAAGCCAAGAGCGGGGAAAGCATCCTTGTGGCTTTGGAACGTGCGGGTATTGCGGTTCCAAGCATATGCCGCAGCGGCGAATGCGGATATTGCCGCTCCAGGCTGGTCAGCGGCAGCTATTATATCCCCGAAGGTTTTGATCACAGAAGAATGGCTGATGTCAAGCTCGGGTATATTCATCCATGCTGTACCTTTCCCACCGGTGACCTCCAAATTAGCATTGGAAGAGATGAGGGTGAAATAAAACGGGGAACTATGCAGCAGCGCAGAAGCCTGGTTGGACTTCTCATGACGTTGTTTATGTCGACTGTTATGGGTATAGTCGCCACTCTGATCGCGCGCAGCGGAATGCCTCCTCAGGCTTTGGCATCAGCGCCTCCGGCAGTGATAATGGTGATCAGTTCCGTCCTAATGTCACTGACAGTCGGTATAATTATCTGGCTGGTCATACCATCCTCCAAATGGGGCAGCATGCTGGCGGCAAAAACGAAAGCAAGTCCGGGCAGTTTCAAATATACTGCTATGAACGCCTTACCAATATCATTCGTTAATTCATTTGTTATCGGCATCGTGGTAAGCTTCATCAACGTGAGCAGGAGCCATGCTCAAATACCAGCTGCAGTTGCACCACCCCTGATCGTGATGTGGTTTGGTTCTTGGATTAAAATGTTCCCTATCCTGCTGGTGGTGGCTTATATGTTAGCCTTACTGGTATCTCCGCTCATCGTTAAATGGGTCAAGATGCCCCAAGGCATGCCGAAAAAAAGAGGTTAAATGTAAAGTGAACTACTGGTAAGGCTTAAAAATAAAAATTTAGATAGGAGGCGAATTTATGTTAGCATCAAACCACTATTTCCCGCCATTTTCCCTGGAAGAATACCAGCGTCGTTATCGTGTGCTGCGGGGGGCGATGAAAGAGGCAGGACTGGATTGCCTGCTGGTATATGGAGCTATTTCACTGGCAGGTAACGATACCGGTCAGATCAATGCTCAGTATTTGTCCAACTTTGCAGGGATCGGGCACACCTACGTTGTATTTCCGCTCGAGGAGCATCCGACCTTGCACATCAATGTACCGCTGCATGCACAAAATGCAAGGGATATCAGTCCAATTCAGGACATACGCGGCGGCACGCTGATTGAAAATTCCGTATGCGAACGATTGAAGGAGCTTGGTTTAAACAAAGGCAGTGTCGGTATTGTCGGTCCGGGCACCACTTATTTCATGCCCTGCACTCTCCCTTACGAACATTATACTCTCCTGTTAAGCGATTTCCCTCAGGTACAGTTTCAGAACGTGAGCGAATGGTTTGAGAGCATCCGTTCCATTAAAAGCGATGAGGAGATTGCTCTTGTTGAGAAAGCGGCAGCATTGAACGATTTATGCCACGAAGAAATGTTTCGTGCCACCCGGCCGGGCATGAGCCACGCAGACATGCGTCGTATCGTAGAACAGGTCGCCTACATGCATAAAGGTAATCACTGCATGATGCATCTGAGTTCCTGGCCTATGTCAAACCAGACCTGGCCTTATCCGGATTTTTGGCCGACCGACCGCACCGTTGAAGCAGGCCATATGGTCAT
>JAKJCD010000073.1 GCA_022706625.1 Bacillota bacterium
TCAAATGAGAGCGAGGGAGCGTATCCGGATATACGTGACTGAGCAAGAATGCAGATGCAGCATAGCTATACGGAATTCAAACAATATGAAATGCGCAGGGAAAATTTTGGATAGCGTAGATGCATCAAATGAGAGCGATGGAGCGTATCCGGATATACGTGACTGAGCAAGAATGCAGATGCAGCATAGCTATACGGAATTTTAACAAGCATAAGGCGACATAGCCAAGTGGTAAGGCAGAGGTCTGCAAAACCTTCACCCCCAGTTCAAATCTGGGTGTCGCCTCCAAAAACAAAACCTTGTAATATCAACATTACAGGGTTTTTAATTTAATCGGGTCCTGCCATTACAGCTGCGCTCCCATCAGGAGACAAAGCATGGTCTTCGTTGTGGAGCATCCAGCATTTTTTTTTAGACTGTCGGCAACTCACTGGGAGCCGTCTAACATCCGACTGATGTCATCGGATACATAAACATACGGAACACCGCAACAGAAATGTGCCAAGATTAGGGCATCAAACCAAACAAGAAAAATGTATTGTTTCGTTTAAATGCGGAATAATAGTATCAAAATTGGAGTGCTATTATGGGCACATTAAAAAAAAATATGGAAATAAACGGGAATGATTAAAAAAGATACTATCCGCAGGAAACCACAAGGTAAATAAATTCATGAAACCACAAGGAAACAGAAAAGCAGGCAGGAGAAAGTCTTTTTTTGAAGGCTGGTACTTCAAACACCAGAATGAGGAAGAAACTATTGCGTTCATCCCCGGAGTCCAAACGGACGAAGAGGGAAATTCATCGGCGTTCATTCAGGTAATAACCGAAAACGCAGCATTCAGCACAAAATATCCCCTTAAAGAGTTTAAAGCTTATAAAGATGAGCTTTGGATTGGAGTGGGAAGGAATGAGTTTTCTGACAAAGGAGTTATTATAGATCTGAAAGGAGAGAAGTATTCCTGCGCAGGCGAGTTGGTTTACGGGCCGTTGACTCCGTTGGGTCATAATTGCATGGGTCCGTTTCGTTTCATCCCTTTCCTTGAGTGTAGTCATGAGGTAATAAGCATGGGACATGGTGTCGCCGGTGAATTGCATTTCCGGGATAATGAACATGGGGGCAGGATTATAACTTTCGGCAAGGGCAGCACCGGTTATATAGAGAAAGATAAGGGCCGATCTTTTCCCCATCGATATGCGTGGGTACAATGCAACCGTTTTCAGGATGGTGATCTGCAGGTTATGGCTTCTGCAGCAACGATCCCGATCCTGGGGAAGGTCATAATAGGTTGCACCTGTGCGATAAATTATCAAGATCAGTGTTTCCCGCTGGCAACTTTTCTGGGAGCAAAGGTCACCTGCATGAGTGAAAAAAGGTTGGAAATTGTCCAGGCAAAGAGGAGTTTGATAGTTGAAGCTATCGATGATAACAGTAAACCTCTGTTTGCTCCCGAAAGAGGGCGTATGAGCCGTATCATACAAGAATGCCCAAGCTGCAAGGCAAGATTCCGCTTTTATGATCAAGGCCGGATACTGTTTGATTATTCAAGCGATCAGGCAAGCTTCGAATACTCGGAATTTAATTCAAAATAAACTGTCGCCACAGCTTCTGTAAAGATTTCCGAAGACTCTAAATCAAATCCCCGTCCAGTTATTGGGATGCCGGTAATGGGGAACACGGAGAGGATCAGCTTTATATATTAATTCGTTAATCTATGTTAGAATTAATAATGGCCAGAAATCATACATTTAATGGTTTGATAAGAGCTAATAATTGTCTTTGGTAAAGGAGGTAAGCGCTATGACTGCTTCGGTCAAACCTGATATTTCTTTGGATATACTTGATAAACCCGATATAAGAGTGGGGACAATAAAATCAGTTGAAGATGTTGCAAAGTCGGATAAGCTGGTTAAGCTTACAGTTGATTTCGGGGATTTTATAAGAACCATACTGGTAGGGATGAAGGGCGAAAGGGATGACCTGAAAGAAATTGAAGGCCGCCAGGCATTATTTGTTGTAAACTTAGCTCCGAAGAAGATGGCAGGAGAAATCTCCGAAGGAATGCTATTCGATATAGGATATGCAGACGGTATTATTCCTGTTTTGGCACAGCCGGAAAATACTGTACCAAATGGTACAAGGGCCGGTTAATACTAACCGATATCAAGTGTCCTTATTCCTTTCGTAAAGGATTTTAAGCCCCCAGAGCATTAAGTTCTTGTCAAAGATGAGCTTACGCTTACAATAAGGAACAACATCACTAATCAGGCCGCCTGTGGCTATGACTGTAGGCGTCTTTCCGAGATCTTCCGCTACCCGGTCAATCAGGCCGTCCAGCATTCCGGCATGTCCATAAATAGCTCCGGCTTTCAAAGAGTTGATGGTGTTCTTTCCTATAAGCTTTTCCGGGGCATCCAGGCTGATTCGCGGCAACTGGGAAGTTCGGGCTGCCAGAGCATCAACACCAAGACGCAGTCCGGGCATGATCATGCCTCCGATGTAGGTGCCATGTTCATCAATAACAGAAAGAGTGGTTGCAGTGCCCATATCGAAAACTACTATAGGTTTCGGGTACTTGTCTATGGCCGCAACAGCATTCACCACCAGATCAGCGCCGAGAGCGCTGGGATTGTCCATCTCAATTTTCAGACCAATATCAAGAGCCAGCGAAACGATTAAGGCAGTTTTGCCGGTGACCATTTTGACAGCCAATTGAAGCACCTGCTTCAAATCCGGTACAACAGAAGATATTATACCGCCTTCAACGAGCGAAGGGGAAATTCCATGAATCTGAAACAGGTTCATGAGCATAATAGTATATTCATCTTCAGTTTTTGTCCTGTCTGTACTGAAACGAGCGCTAAAAAGAATATCGTCCTTTTCTAAGCATCCAATAACGATATTGGTGTTTCCAATGTCTATCGCTATAATCATAAGCTTGTATTCTCCTTTTGTTCCTACTTATTCTATTCGCTTAATTATAAACAATCGCAGTAAAATTGCAAATGATATCTGCAAAATATTAATCATTTACCGATTTCCAGGATTTTGATATAATTAATCTGAAATCTATTTATTTAATCAATGACAAACAATCGCTGGATAAGACAGCGATCTTCAAGAGATTTCGCAAATAGAACAGACCGTAACTAAGTCAATTTTGTAAATACGGAACAGGAGGAACTCAAATGCCATTTATAATAATCAGAAACGATATAACGAAAATGCCTGCGGATGCGATTGTAAATGCCGCCAACACCGCTCTTAAGATGGGCGGAGGGGTGTGCGGAGCTATATTTAAGGCTGCAGGGGCATCCGAACTTGAATCCGCTTGTAATAAACTGGCTCCGATAAAGACCGGCGAAGCGGTCATAACGCCGGGTTTCAAACTGCCGGTGAAATACGTGATCCACACTGCGGGACCCGTTTACAACGGCGGCAACTACGGTGAAGAGGAACTGCTTCGTTCGTGCTACTTGAATTCTTTGGAGCTGGCGCTGGAGAACGGTTGTGAGAGCATAGTGTTTCCGTTGATATCAAGTGGAATCTACGGCTATCCAAAAGCCGAAGCGCTTCGCGTTGCGACTGCAGCGATCAGGGAGTTCCTTGCTGACCATGACCTGTATGTGACGCTGGTGGTATTCGACAAGGCGGCGTTCTCCGCAAGTGAAAAACTTATGAGTGAAATCGAAGCTTTCATCGGCGAAAACTATATTGGCGAACACGATGATTCACGCCGCTTTAATCATCTTCTGAAGGTCAAGGAAAATGCCTTGATAATGAGCAGGGATGCCGAGCCTGGCAGCCTGGACGAACCTTTCTCGCAAATATTATTACAGCTGATAGATGCCAAAGGAAGGACAGATGTGGAAATCTATAAGCTGGCCAATATCAATCGCAAACTCTTTTCAAAAATACGAAGCAATAAAGATTATATGCCAAGTAAGCGCACTGTTATTGCCTTTGCCGTTGCCTTGAAACTGACCCTCAGTGAAACTGATGACCTATTGGAGCGGGTCGGTTATGCTCTTTCCCGCAGCCAAAAATCAGATGTGATAATAGAATACTTTATCGCAAGGGGAATATACGATATTTTTAAGATAAACGAGGTGTTGTTCAGCTACGACCTGCCTTTGTTGGGCGGATGACCATTTGTCACATCAGAAGCGACTGTTCCCATTTTAAGGGATGTTATCCTTAAGTAAAATAAAACTTAAGGGGATCGGAGAAGGAGAAGGCAACGGGAAACGGCTTTTTTCCGAATTTCCGTTGCCTTTTATGGTTTTTACTGCTCGTTTTGACTCTAAAAGCAACGGATTTTTAAGAATTCTACGATTCACGTTGCCTTTTCAACGAAAAAGGCAACGGAATACAGCCTTTTCTCTAAATTCCGTTGCCTTTTTAGGTTTTAACATCCATTTTGTAAGCCAAAAGCAACGAAAATAGGTCGAAATGAAAAATTCCGTTGCTTTTCACCATATACTATAATGGGGGTGGCAAACAAAGCATCCCCTTGCCACCCCATTGCCACCGGGACAAATAGCCAATGCCATTCAGTTTAAAGGCTTCTGTTTATACCGGGAGAGGGGAAAATAATAATATCGCTTGCAACTTTCGGGGGGGTGTGATAATATTTATTTTGCGGTGATTACTATCGTTATTTATTGGCAGTAGCAAAGAGTGGGCATTCCCACTCTTCATTTTTTCAAAGTAAACTATATTGAAGGGAATGTCGGCGAAGAGCATGGCGAAGAAAAAAGTCGTGGATTTGGTAACGGAAACCCTGGAACCTTTTCTGGGAAAGGAAGGCTACTGTCTGTACAATACTGAATTCATCAAGGAAGGCAAGGATTGGTTCCTGAGGGTTTTCATAGAAAAGGCGCCGGAAAGGCCCGGTGAATGGCCCGGTGATGTAAACACAGATGATTGCGAAAAGGTCAGCCGATTTTTAAGTGAAGAACTGGATCGCCTTGATCCAGTCGAAAAAAATTATTATTTGGAAGTCTCTTCACCAGGCATGGACAGACCTTTGTTCAAGGAGGAGCACTTTGAGCGTTATAAGGGGCGGTCGGTAGACGTTAGGCTTTTCGAAAGCATCGGGGGAAAAAAAAGCTTTACGGGAAAGCTTTCCGAAGTTTCGGACAGAAGCATTCGACTTGAGGATGAAAAAAGGGAAGTCATAGAACTGCCCCGTGAAAAAATCTCAAAAATAAATCTTACCATAGTCTTTTAAGGAGGAACCGGTTCACAATGAACAGAGAATTTATTTTCGCTATGGATGCGTTGGAAAAAGAAAGAGAGATATCCAAGGAGCTGCTTATTGATGCCATCGAGTCGGCATTGGTTTCCGCATATAAGAAAAACTACGGCACTTCACAGAATGTAAGGGTAAGCATTGACAGGGAGCAGGGGGATATCGATGTCTTTATGAGAAAAGATGTTGTGGAAGAAGTAACGGATCCCTTTGTCGAGGTTTCTTTAACGGAAGCCAGATCAATAGACCAGGAATATGAACTGGGAGATGTTATCGAATACAGGGTCACACCAAAGGACTTCGGCAGGATCGCTGCACAGACCGCAAAACAGGTGGTAGTGCAGAGGATCCGGGAAGCGGAAAGAGGAATGATTTATGAAGACTATATAAACCGTCAGAGCGAAATTGTTACTGGAGTGATCCACAGGATCAGCAACGAGACGGTATTCATTAATATCGGCAGAACCGAAGGCATACTTCCTGCGAACGAGCAGGTGAGGGGAGAGCGCTATACTGTCAACAACCGAATTAAGGTTTATATTATGGATGTGAAAAAGACTACAAAAGGGCCTCAAGTTTATCTCTCCAGATCGCATCCCGGATTAGTCAAGCGTCTTTTTGAACTGGAAGTTCCGGAGATACAGGACGGTGTGGTGGAAATAAAGAGCATCGCAAGGGAAGCCGGTTCCCGCACAAAGATCGCAGTTTACTCAGAGGATGAAAACGTCGATCCTGTAGGGGCATGCGTAGGAGCAAGAGGAGTCCGGGTCCAAGCAGTTGTAGACGAACTTTTCGATGAAAAAATCGATATTATAAATTGGAGCGAAAAGCCGGAAGAAATGATAATCAGTGCTCTTTCTCCGGCCAAGGCGGAAAGGGTCTTCATTAATGAAGATGAAAAATCTGCTACAGTAGTGGTGCCTGATTATCAATTATCTCTCGCCATCGGGAAAGAGGGGCAGAATGTCCGCCTTGCGGCCAAATTGTGCGGTTGGAAAATCGATATAAAGAGTCACACGCAGTATTTTCCCGAGTACATTGATGGCGAATCAAACGAGGAGGAAATACTGACAGGATATGACAAGGATATCTCTGCCGAAGAAGATTTGACGATTACGGAAAAAACGAGAGACTAAATCGAATAGAGGGGCTACGAATTATGAAGACCAGAAAAATACCTATGCGGCGATGTGTGGGATGTATGGAATCCAAACCGAAAAAAGAGCTGGTGCGCATCGTCTGTACCCTCCAAGGCGAGTTGATGCTGGACTATACGGGGAAAGCCAACGGCAGGGGAGTTTATCTGTGCCCTAATGCGGAATGCATCTCAAAAGCCAGGAAAAAGAAGGCAGTCGGCAGAGGTTTCGAACGCGAACTTGAACCGGAGCAGCTGGAGAGAATATTTGAGGAATTATCTGCTTATGAGGGAGAAAATCCATAGTTATCTTGGGTTTGCCAAGAAATCGGGGAATCTGGTTTCCGGCTATGATGCTTGTATTTGCGGAATCCAACAAAAAAAAATAGCTTTTATGATTCTCACAGCGGATCTTTCCGAGAATACAAGAAAAAAGATGCAAAAAGCTGTCGAATGCGATAATGTACTATTTCGAACATACGGCACAATAGAAAAAATGCAGGAAATGACGGGAGAGGTCAATAAAGGTATATACGGCATTAAGGATCCTAATTTAGGCATGGCAATCATGAATGAAATAGATAGATGCGCGCTTAACGGGAAGAAAGAGGAGTGAGGTGTGTTTATGTCAAAAAAAGTCTATGAACTGGCAAAAGAACTGGATATGGAAAGTAAGGAATTGCTTGAAAAAATAAACGTTATGGGAATCGAGGCAAAAAGCCACAACAGTGCCATATCGGATATTGATGTGAAAGCAGTTACTAATATGATCCTGCATAGCCGCACCAAGACTACGGAAACAAAAATTGTTAAGGCGCCTCCTAAAAAGAAAACGGGAGAAAAGGAGAGCGAAGTAAAAATCTCTGTTAAACCTGCCGCAGTAACCACCAGGGCCGCCCGGGAAATAGCTGAGCAAAAGAGCAGGCAAGAAGCGAAATCACAAGGGCAAAGAACGACACCCAAATCCGCATCGGTTCAGCCTCCTGCCGGTGTACCGATGCCAAGAGCTGCATCGGTACAACCACCTGCCGGTATCCCAATGCCTAAATCGGCTTCTGTTCAGGAGATGAAAGAAAAGAAAGAAACAAATCAACCGGCAGCGAAGACTAAGGAAACCGAACCAATTACCGAAGCCGTACCGAAATCCGACGAGGAGTCAAGGAATGACGAGATTGGAGCAGCGACCGAGCAAACAGAAATTCCAAAAGGCTTGGTGATAAAAAAGAGGGCGTCAGAAATTGTTGCCGAAAAGGCAGAAAAAGAGATGCTCGCAAAAGCAGAGGCAGAAAAAACAGCATCTCAGGAGGCCCAACGCTCTGCCCAGAGTCGTGAATCAGGCCGTCAGACTCAAGGTCAGGAACCTCGCCGTCCGAGCCAAGGGCAAGAGACCCGCCGTCCGAGCCAAGCGCAAGAGACCCGCCGTCCGAACCAAGGGCAAGAGACCCGCCGTTCGAGCCAAGGGCAGGAGACCCGTCGTCCGGGCCAAGGGCAAGAGACCCGCCGTCCGGGCCAAGGGCAGGAGACCCGCCGTCCGGGCCAAGCGCAGGAGACCCGTCGTCCGGGTCAAGGGCAGGACACCCGTCGTCCGGGTCAAGGGCAGGACACCCGTCGTCCGAGCCAAGGACAGGAAGCAGGACATCCGGCATCAAATCGGGATGTACGTCGCCAGACGCAGGGCGGGGAGGATTTAGGCATACCCTCCGGGCAGAAAAAAAGTCCTGCAGGGGCTGTCGTATCGCCGAACAAAAAAGATAGAGATAAGAAAACAAAGGATTTTGAGGTTTCAGAAAAAGCAAAAAAGAAAGATTATCGCAGAAAAGAAGATAAGCAACCTCTTTCCATGGAAAAGCAGGTTCTTAAGAAATATAAGAAAAAAACCGAAAAACCGGTTGAAGAGGAGAGCAGCATAGACATAAATACTTTATTACCGGGTTCAAAAATCATCAATGTACCGATAACAGTAAAAGGTTTATCGGAGCAAATTGAAAAATCCACTTCAGAAATCATCCTGGCATTGATGAAATTAGGCATTATGGCTAATGTGAATCAGAACATAGACGAAGATACGGCAGTTTTGCTTGGAGCAGAACTAGGCACCAATATTGTTGTGGATAAAGTAAAAGAAGAACTTGTGGAAGACGGATTGGAAACTTTTATAGACGAAACTTCCGACCTAAAGAGCAGGCCGCCTATCATAACCGTTATGGGACACGTAGACCACGGCAAAACATCACTTCTTGACGCTATTCGAAAAACCAATGTTACATCCACGGAATCGGGAGGGATCACTCAGCATATCGGTGCTTCTGAGGTTACTGTCAACGGACAAAGGATAGTATTTTTGGATACACCGGGTCACGAAGCCTTCACGGCAATGCGAGCAAGGGGAGCCCATGTCACAGATATAGCGGTTTTGGTAGTAGCGGCGGATGACAGTGTAAAGCCGCAGACCATTGAATCCATAAGCCATGCCAAAGCGGCAGGGATTCCAATCATAGTAGCTATTAACAAAACAGATAAAGCGGAAGCAAACCCGGATAGGGTAAAACAAGATCTGGCAAATCTTCCGGCGGACCAAAGAGTTTTAGTGGAAGAATGGGGCGGAGATACCATCAGCGTCCCTGTTTCCGCAAAGACCGGGGAGGGGATACTTAATCTTTTGGAAATGATCCTGCTCCAGGCAGAGGTGCTTGAATTGAAGGCAAACCCCAACAGATTGGCGCTGGGGACTGTCATTGAAGCCCGACTGGATAAAGCAAAGGG
>JAKJCD010000074.1:0-264 GCA_022706625.1 Bacillota bacterium
CGAAAGGGTTGGTGCGGCGGGGGTATTGCTGTATATTTTAATCACATAGGATCCCGGATTCCATCCCATGTTTTGGACATTCAGATAATGGGTTCCCGAAACCTGCGCTTCGTAGATATCCAGTGGCATACCCTCGACTTCGTTCATAAAACCGCCGCCTCCGCCAAAGCCCATATCTCCTGCGCCGAAAGCATCGGAAAATTTGCATGTCAAGCCGGCAAATTCCGAACCGGAAACCTTGTAAACAACAGCACTGTATCGATT
>JAKJCD010000074.1:274-8989 GCA_022706625.1 Bacillota bacterium
CTTCCTCGGCTTCAAACGAATATACTCTGACATCGGAATCGCCTTCAGGTATATTCAGTATTGTTCCTCCCTCGGTGCCGGGCGTTGTTGACGGCGTTATGGTTCCGGTGACAGTCACTTCCGGCGGCTCAGTCATTTCTTTGAGCGTAAAGGTGATTTTGCCTGTGGCACCGGTGTTACTGATAGTTAAAGCATATGTGTCTTGCCCGGAATATAAAAGGTCTTCTTCCTTAAAAATATAATATAGCAGACCGTCCTCATCTCTTTTCAGGCCGCTCTTGCTATATCCGTTGCCTGTGTCTGTATAGGCGATGAATTCCAATTCCGAAACAACGCCGGCGGTGGCTGTGTATTCAACATAATAGGGTCCGTATTCAGGAAGTGTAAATGTGAAGCATTGAGCCTCATTTTCTTCTTCGGTTTTTGCAAATGGGTCAACTATATAACTTTTCCCCACTTGAATCGCAACCGGTTCGAACATGTCGCCGGAAACAGTAATTGGATCTGCGGGGGGTTCTGCGGGAGGCGTTCCGCCTCCGCTATTGACAATAAGCACAACCGTACCGCCGGCGCCGCTGTTGGCAACCTCGAGGAAATATGTTCCGGCATTTTCAAAGTTTTGAGAAATGGTTCCGGAGACATCCGTTGCAATCTCGGTAAAAACCTCAGAGCCGACATCGCCGGAAACGGTCCCCAGCTTCATGACCAGCTGCGGTCCGCCCATAGGGACTTCACAAGTCATCGTATATGTTCCGGGGTTTTCAATGGTAAATGAAAAATACTGGGTGGAATTTTCAGGGAACAGAGGCACCGGAAATGGAGAGGGGGTTTCGAAGGTGCCAACCGTCATGCAGCCAGGAGATGATATGGTATAGTTTGAAGGAGCCGGGGGCTCCGGCGGATCACCACCGCCCGGGGGCCCCGGCGGATCACTCAAAAGGGAAACAGAGCCTTCTCCGTCAAGCATCTGTACATCTAATTGAGGCGTCTGTGCTCCCGGATCAGAATTGGAGGCGGGGGCTTCAGGTTCCGGATCAACAACAAGGATTTCCTGGCCGCTTTGGCCGGATTCTGAACCGGTGCCCCCTTCGGCCGGTTCGTTTTGTTCAATTACAAGGGGGACAGGCGGGGCGCTGCCCTCCGCTACGTCTTCGGCAAAGATGGGCCCTGACTGCACCACGGTGGTAAGTACCATGGTTATTGTCAAAAGGTAGGCTAAAAGGCCGCTGGCTCTTCTTTTCATTGTTTTTCTCCCCCAAATTACCGGTTTTCCCTAAAAACCGCTGTTTAAAATATAATAATTCCAAATTTTTGATACCGCAAAATATACGTCGCATTTGCCTCGTTTGACCCAGATTATAAATCTTTCTCTAAAAAATAAAATCACCTAATTTGGGTGATTTCGATTGTATCGGATTTAGGATGCAAAAAATATTTTATTTTACGTGACTGATCGTGACTCCGGTCTCAAATTTTAGCTTTTTTGTAAAATCCTTCAGTTCATTATCCGTCAGCATATATTTGCTAAATTCAACAGTCTTTTTATTTTTTTCTCCCCCGTAAGTTATGGTGGTGGAGTTTTCATCGATATACATGCTGCGGAGTTTTTCCTTCCCCGCATCAAAAGGTATGACCTTATCCCCCAGCAGCATGCCGAAACAGGATAGATAAATATCTATGCCTTTGACGTCGTCTGACGCCTTAGCCGCAGGTATATGGAGCAGCTGGTTTTCCAGTATCAGGCGGGCACGCCGAAGCATCAAATATTGGCGGCATGACATTATTAAAAGAAAAGTACTCAAAATCAGATCAGTTATTATTACGGCAGTAATGATGTACCTGGCGGGAGGTGCGCTGCTGTACCAGCAGTACGCAAGAAGCGCTATTGAAATCGTTACAATAACGAATGACAGTCCAAAAATTCTTAATCTGAGTATGATTCTCTTCATAAGATGCACCTATAACTTTACATCTTGTTGAGACAATAAATATTATAATGTTGAGTATAAGCCCCGGTGAGGGAAAAACATCACCATTAATGGGTGATTTTCATCATAAATTCAGTTTTACTGGTCACATTCAGCTTGGAATAAATATTTTTGATATGCGTTTTTACCGTGTTTTCGCTGATGCAAAGCTCCTTGGATATCATCTTGTAGGTCCGCCCTTTCAGCAGGAGCTCCGCTATTTCTATTTCTCTTCCGGTAAAATCAAGGGATCTCATAAACTCGGTCTCGGCTTTCCCGCTTTCTTCAGGAGGCCTGTCTGCAGTATATCTTGATAACCCCATTAAAAATGTCTGATTTTTGATAAGGCGGGATAAGTTATTGTAAAGGACGGGCAAAACTATCAGGGAAATAAATACGATACCCACCGCTACGGTAGTGGGATTTATGCGGCCTAAACTTGAAGAATGCAGAAAAGTGCCGATCATCTCGCCTAACAGCAGCCCCAAAATGTTGGCAGAAAGTCCGATCCCGAATATTTTAACCGGCCTGTTTGTAAACACCAGCATTTCGCCTAGGATGACCCACCAGAAAAGGTCGCATATTCCGAAGGCTCCCAGCATAATAGTGTCAACAACGATGTAGCTTGCGGCTGAGTTGTTAAGTATGTAAAAAAGAATATAGGCAAGACCGATCATAGTCACAGCTATGTATAGAATAAAAGACTTGTTGACCCTTTCCGGTAACCTCTTGAGAATAAAAATCGCTCCTATGTATGGAATCGCCCAGTAGATACTTGTCAGCAGTTCAAGATGGGCGAAGGCAGGTGTCACCACCTGATACATAAGTCCGGAGTCTATAGTAATCAACGCAATAAAAACATATAACAGCCCCAGAGATCTGTAAAGAGTGACCATTTGAGCATTGGTTTTAGGCAACTCGGCTATTTCAGGCTGCCTGTTTTCCTTAATTACCCCCGGATTCTCCGCCCTTTTGCCGCCAACGAATTCGTCAAACGGCTTTTGCCTGATACATAATACCATGGACCATAAAAGCATTATCACCGATATTGATATGCTCAGCGATGCAGACAGGTTGACAGCAATGACATTCAGTAAGATCATACCAATATTTGAAAGGATGATGATGTTTGCGGCAACCTGAAGTTTCTGAGAAGGGGTAGAGTAACTCTGATAATAATAACCCCAGCATGCCACAACTAACCCTCCGGCAAAGGGCAGGACAATCATTAAAATATCCCACATGAACGAATAAGGGAGCAAAAATACTAAAGTCAATAGCATGCAGGCTCCGATAGTTGTAATGATCATCCTTCTTATAGCAGTGCTTGTTTTAACAAAATATCCGGCTGCGACAAGCCCTGAAAATTGCGCCACCAATGTGATGCTTGTCTGAGTCGGAGATGCAAATATCTGCAGTTCAAGCATCCTGGCACTCAAAACCTGTCCTAAAAAAGGCACTGCTAACATCCATGCGAAAAACATTGAGAAATAGATTGTTGCAGTATCCGGTGCCAAAAAAGGGTTCTTGCTTTTGCTGCGGCTTTGCGACATTTTGTGCTCCCTTATTAAATAGCAAAATATAATAATCTCTATACCATAATTAATTAGGGTCAAACAGGAAGTTTTAATAATTTAATTTTACTGATCCATCCTATAAGTAATTATGGATAATTCCATAAAATAACGGTCAAGATTCGGTTTGGCCGTACAGATATGTAACAGGGTCTTGGTTAGACCCTGTTATCCGGTTTTCCTTATTCTTGTGCTAAAACGATTTCAACTATCCCCGGATTGTCACCGGTGATAGCGTAAAGCCGCACTTTCATATCTGCTTTTATATCACTGATGCTGCCGGCTTTATAGCCGGTTATCACGCCGCTTTCCACTTTGGCGATATAAACTGAAGCATTATCCAGAGCAGTAAAAATATTGCGTCCACCATAGGCTGCCTTGGTTTCAATAACATGGTTTTTAACCTCTTTAACATCTGCCCAAGCACCGATTGAGAAATCAGAATAACCCGCCGGAGAATTCAGCGCTAAGAAGCCGTCATCTGAGATCCCGAACTTGGTGACCACACCGCTGTTCATTTGCAGGCCGTATATTTCACCTGCAATAAGGTGGGCATCTATTACAGCTGTGGTGTCGGTGGCGACCTTGCCGTTGGTTTTCAGGTACAGGGTCTTGTTTCCGATCAGGAACTCGTATTCATCCACAGCATCGCCCTTTGCATTCAAAACCTTGGCAGTCTCAAGAAGGATGCCGTATGCCCTTCCGCTGAAGTCTGCCAAATAATCCGACTGATCTTTATCCTGTTCCTTGCCCGGATCCTTGCCGGATTCGCCGGTTTCACCCTTTCCCGGTTCTGTTGGTTCTTCCGGCTTTGTTCCGTTTAATATATTGTCGGCAACGGTATTCGTCATAAGGGCAACGCTTCCTCTGATTGCGGCTGTATTGGCACTGTAGTCTATTCCTTTAAAAATGCCTATTGCTGCTGCCTTGGAAATGAAGTTGTCAGGCCATACACCAGTCAATTCGTCAGTTTTATATCCTAGTGCTCTTATCAGCATCGACGCCATCTCGGCATAGGTTACTTTCCCTGCCGGGCGGAAGGTACCGTCGGCATAACCTGTAATCACGCCCTTAGCAGCCGCAAAGTCGATATATTTTGCCGCCCAATCGTAGCCGGTCAAGTCTTTGAAGCTGCTCTTGGGCGCATCACTCAGATTATTTTCCGAAGGACCCATAGCCTTTATTACTATAACGCATGCCTCGGCTCTGTTGATTGTTGTGCCCGGGCGAAAAGTACCGTCCATGTAACCGGATATGATGCCTTTTCCCATCAAAGTGCTTACTGCATCTTCATAGTTCGTATCCTTAACATCGGCCGGTGCTGCTGCCCCTGCGGAGATCGGCGTTGCATCTATGTCCGCTGTGTCTGCGGCAAAGACAGCGCTGAAAGATGTCAGGATCATGGTCGCTATCAGCAAAAAAGTAATCTTTTTTCTCATATTTTTTCTATCCTTTCCTGTCATATATAACAATATCTTCTCTTTCCAAAACAGATTGCATAATACAATTGTTTTTATTCTGCAATTTCAATAAGATCAATACGTTTCCCTAACTTCGTCGGAATGTGAAGGAGTTCTTTATCGTATATGAGCCGAGTTTCCAACCCCGCAGATTGGATTTAATTGTACCATAATTGCCCACTGTTTCGCAACGAACAGCGGGAAGTGATATAGAATTGTAATAATAAAAGGGTGTCAAGGGGACGCTTTGTTTGCCACCAATTGTCAAGGGGACGCTTTGTTTGTCAAGGGGACGCTTTGTTTGCCACCAATGTAAACCAAATCCTTCTTTGCCCGGGTTTTGGTTTACATTGCCGGCGGCCGCAGGCCGCCGATGACTGAAATCATGACCGAATGTAAACCAAATCTTTCTTTGCCGGGGTTTTGGTTTACATTCCCGGCGGCCGCAGACCGCCGGGGGTCGGAATCATAGCCGAATGTAATCCAAATCCTTCTCTGCCGGGGTTTTGGTTTACATTGCCGGCGACTACCAAGAGTTTAGGTTGAAACCGAATCCTATAACAGATACGGGCGGGCAAAGCTGCCCGCCCGTACATCTTCTTAAAATCCGGCTTTAATCAGCCCTTTCGTTTTACCCTGATCTATTTGGCCGCAGGGCTTATTATTACGAAACCAGCCCAATCCACATCTTTATCGTAGCTGTTGCCCCAGTCGTAGATCAGCCGTTCGTAAGATTGCACCACGTACCCGTCCTGATTGTGATCCGTCGTGTCATACGAATCCATAAGCATGATCACATCATCACAGGTGGCCTCAGTACCCATGGTATCATATCCTACGATGGTCTGATAATGTCCGCCCCATTCGTGTGTCAATATCATCACCGGAATACCTTTCCCAAGGTAGTAAGGGATTATCTCGCCCAGATCCATGTATTTGCCTTCGATCATAAGCCCCATCTCAAATTCTGAATCGCCTTCCACCAGATCATTGGTAGACTTAACATCCCAGTCTCCGGGCAGCTGCTTAATAGCTGTCAGCATTTCCTTTATTGTCGTGCCTGGAAGCCCATCGGTCTTGTCCCGAAGCTTTGCCAGATCCATCTCATTCATATCGCCACGCTTGCCGAACCATTCCAGTGCAGATAGCATTGAAGTCACTCCGCAGGTATACTCCGTTGCCTGCTGGATGCTCTTGTAGCGCTGCAGCACAGTTCTTGATGCTGTAGGCTTCAAATTGTAAACATCAACATTCTTATAATAAGGTGAGTTTTTGTAATCTGCCTTACGGAAAGCGTCCGTTGATGCCGGTCCAGACAGACCGTCCGCTCCGAACCAATTGGGATAATCGGTTGAATAAGGCTCGACTTTATCAAAGGCTAGAATGTCCGCCGCCAGCTTGTCGCCATAGGGTATCATGTGAACATCCGTAAATCTGCCTGCGTTTTTCAAATCATCCTTAATGCCTTCGCCGATGAGCGGAGCTTTGTCCTTGAAGCTTTCAGGTGCAGCCACAAGGAAGATGCCGTATTCAAAATCCGGATCCCATCCGGCGCTGAAGTCCCAAAGCAACCGTTCCGCAGACTTGATCAAATACCCGTCCTGATGATGGTCCGTCGTATCATAGGGATCGGCCAAAATAAGAACATCATCCGCTGTGGTTTCAGTTCCCATAGTATCATAGCCTATGATGACCTGGTAATGTCCGCCCCAATCGTTCCAACCGATGATAATGGGTTTGCCTTCCTTGAGTACCTGAGGAACAAAATCAAAAAGTGTAATCCTTTCGCCTTTGTAGCTAACATATGGATAGAAACCATCGTCCCAATCAAGTTTTGCATCAAAGGTGGAATAAAGATCCCATTTCTGTCCCATATTCTTCTCCAGGCCTTCGAAAATACTAACCATCTGCCGCAGAGTAGTAGCCCCCGGTTTATCGTTCTGACGAAGGGACACTAGATCCATCTCGTTTAAGTCCCCCCTCATGCCATACCATTCAAGAACCATCAATGCGGAAGAAGGTCCGCAGGTCCAATCGGTGACCTGCTGGGTCGTCTTGAAGTTTGTCAGCATGGTCAGAGTCTTGCTCGATGTCATGTTATAGAAATCAGGGATCTGCCAATACATAGAGCCGCGGATCGAAGGTGTACTGTCGGTGACTGCACCTTCAAGTCCGTATTCATTGACGAGCCTCTCGCCGTAAGGTATCTGCCATTTCTCGTAAGCGTATGGTTCGCCGGTATGCCTCGCCAGCATTGTATCATCGCTGTCGCCGGCGATGGCCAGATCCATAGCGCGATGAAGCATGATGGCGATATCGCCTCTTGTGGCACCCTTCGATCCCCCGTCGATTCCCTTTAGGATGCCTAATTCCGTGCCTTTAGCAACATAATTTGCAGGCCAGATTTTCCCCACATCCTCGGAGGTATACCCGAGAGCCCGTACTATCATTGTGATCGCTTCGTCATATGATACTGGATTTTGAGGTTTGAAAGACTTGTCCGGATATCCGGATACAATACCCAGTTTGGCGGCATATCCCACATAGCCTTTGGCCCAGTGGCCGCCTACATCCTTAAGAGCACTGCTGTACAGGCTGATGGCGCTATCATCCAATTCCAAAGCAGCAATGAGAAGCCTTGCCAATTCAGCTCTTGTTATGATCTTTTCCGGGTGGAAAGTCCCGTCCGGGTATCCGCTGATAATTTTCAGGGATGTCAATGCGGCTACGGCTTCTTCATATTCCGTGCCTGCCACATCTTCGGGCACGTCGGCAAAAACCACGCCGAAGCTGCTTAAAACAAGTGACAGTGCAAGCAATACCGATAATAACTTCCTCATGAAATAACCCTCCTTCTGTGTTTTATAACTCAATTATATCAGAGGGAGGGGTTATAGCAAGAAATATCAGACAACTGAAATCGACCTTTCGATAAAACTGAGACAGCCCGCAACCTATTGGAATTAAACTTCCGGTAATCCAACCAAAGCTGGAGCAAGATCCTTTCGCCATCTCTAAAATCTCCCCGGTAAAAAAGTTGGCACAGGAGCTGTACTGCTTTGCAAGTTGCCCATATTGACAGCGGTGTTTTTCTCCGTTAGAATTAGTACAAGCTTCGAGCAAAAAGGGAG
Organism: Bacillota bacterium; assembly: GCA_022706625.1. Classification (GTDB taxonomy): domain Bacteria; phylum Bacillota; class Clostridia; order Peptostreptococcales; family Anaerovoracaceae; genus UBA1426. The sequence goes on from JAKJCD010000074.1 coordinate 8,407, forward strand.
TAGTTCATAGTTTGTGGCCAACAACACGGCTTAGCCTGGTCGCAGACCCGCTTGCGGAAACAAGACTTTTAGCATAGAATGCAAAGCTTTGCAGATATTATGTTAAAGGTCTTTTTATTAAATGGCTGTCTGCAACCCCATTTTAAATAACAAAGGAGCAAAGAAATTGTACGAGCAAAAGACTACACAGCAAGTCCTTACAGAGCTTCAGGTCGATCCGCGGACGGGATTGCAGGCTGCCGAAGCATCAAGCCGGCTTGAGCGATACGGTCCAAACGCATTTCAGGAAAAGAAAAAGAAGACAAAGGTCCAGATGTTTATTGCCCAATTGCGAGATCCCATGATTTACATTCTTTTTGCCGCCACGGGGATATCCTTGTTCCTGCGGGAAGTCACCGATGCCTTGATTATTCTGGCCATCATCCTGCTCAATGCCACGATCGGCATGGTGCAGGAGGCTAAAGCCGAAAAATCTCTTGAGGCTTTGAAAAAGCTCTCAAGCCCAACGGCTATGGTCAGACGAGATGGTAAAGTTTTCGATATCGAGGCCAGCCGGTTAGTACCCGGAGACATCGTCCTTCTG
>JAKJCD010000075.1 GCA_022706625.1 Bacillota bacterium
GTCCTTCCGAAACCCGTTATCACCTCATCCATTATCAGAAGAACTTCATTTTTTCGGCAGATTTCTTGAATTCGATGGAAATAATCCTCCGGCGGAGTGATCCCCGCACCGGAAGCTCCGGTAATAGGTTCACATATCACTGCTGAAACGTTTTCTGCACCGAACCTGTTGAGCAATGTCTGCAGATGATTTGCACAAAACAAATTGCAGTCAGACGGCTTTTTCTCATAGGGGCAAAGATGACAAAAGGGCAGCTCCAAAACAGGGAAATCGCTGACATAAGGGCTGTATTCCCTGCGTCTTGCCGCATTTCCCGACATGGATAAAGCTCCGACAGTGCTGCCGTGATAACTGCTCCACCGGGAAATTATCCGTCTTTTCATCGGAAGTCTGCGAGAAGTCCAATAAGAGTAGGCCATCTTCATAGCCAGCTCCGCTGCCTCTGAACCGCTGTTTGCCAGGCTGACATACTCCAGATCCCCGGGCGCCAGGGAAGAGATCTCCCTGCACAACTCCTCCAACGGTTCATTAGTGAACTGGCTCCGGTAAGTAAATGCCAGTAAATCAAGCTGGTTTTTTACAGCATCCGTTATTTCTTTATTATTATGCCCAAGGCTAACCGTCATGGCGCCGGAACTGCCGTCAAGATACCTTTTTCCGTTATCATCTGTAATGTAAACGCCCTCCCCCCGGCATGCCATAACTGCATGGTTGATATCCAATGGAGAAAAAAACTTCGAGTCCATCCGATCCACCTCTTTTCCGACTGTTCAAAAGTAATTAGAAATGAAACTGTATACAGTATTACAGCTCTGCGATCTGAAGAGATACAATTTTTGTCCCGCCGGCGACTTCCTGTCTTCCCACCTCGTGAAATCCAAATTTTTCGTGGAATTTTAAAGAGACCGGATTGGGAGGCGCTATGTCGATCTCCGCAGTAACTATAGGAACACCAGTTTCGCCGGCATGCTTAAACACATCTTTATAAAGGAGACTCCCGAATCCGTCGCTTTGCTTGTTTATATCAACCACTACTCTGTCAACATAAAGAAACTCAGGATAATGGGCAGCAAACCACAGGTAATTAACACTGTCGTAATCCGCACCTTCCCTGAACGCAAGGCAAAATGCCACGACCCTTCCATCCTCGACCACGACTTTATTAAGCTCCGACTCTTCGTCCAGGTGCTCCAGCCTCTCCCTGGACATAGGTGAAAGGAAATGTACCGATTCCTCGTTAAGTCTGAGGATCTCTTCAAAATCTGCCGGTTCGGCCGGTCTGACCTCTATACAGGCGTTCTCTGTTTTTTCATTGTTACAGTTATTATCCAAAACTGTCCCCTCCTATATTCTGTTTTGTCTCTTTCTGATTATAGGATACACCAAACAATCATCGATTCAATCCTATTCTTATTTTTTTATTAAATCGTATATAGGCTTTTCACGATTTGTTTTTTGTTCGGCTGATTTATTCACCGTCAAGCATGATTTTGCGCTTCGTTCCTTCATCTAAAAGCTTATGAAGCTCTTGATGCCGGCCGTTTTGAATAGCGTTTTTGTATAATTCAAGGCGCTGTATCAATCCGTCGATCTCGTCTGTCAGGAACTCCCTGTTTTCTAAAAACAGCTCTGTCCACATATCGGGATTCAGCTTTGCTACCCTGGTCAGATCCAGATAGCTTCCGGCGGAAAAGCCTTTGTGCATTTCTGCTCTCGGACTTTTTACATAAGCGTTTGAAACCACATGGGCAAGTTGAGATGTATACGCTATGACCTTATCATGCTTCTCCGGCGTAGTGATCTCGATATGCCCGAAACCTATGCTGAGAAAAAAATGTTTCAGCTGCTCCGTGATCCTTATATCAAGATCACCGGGAGGGGTAAGGATCATCGACGCCCCGTTGAACAATGATCCCTTTGAGTATTCAAAACCAAAGAACTCGATCCCTGCCATGGGATGTGCCCCGATAAAATGAAATCCCAATTCTGATGCTGCCGGCCGGATTTTACGGCAAACGCTTTGCTTTATGCCGCAGCAGTCTAAAACTACAGAACCCTTTCGCAGCAGATTTCCTTTTTCGCTTATAAACCGAACAGTTTCCCCGGGATAAAGGGCAATGATGACCATTTCACATTCAGAAAGCCCGCTGTTGGTAAGTCTTCCGTCAATAGACTCAAGAAGCAACGCCCGGCGGACCACCGACTCCTGTATGTCAGTGCCTATTACTTCATGTCCCCCTGTTTGCTTTATTGCCTTGGCCATAGAGCCGCCTATAAGTCCTAAGCCGATTATGCCGATTTTCATTTTTTTCTCCTGGTTAAACAGTATTTTTCAGTCCCTGGCCCGCTATTGCCGGCGGTATGCATGAGGCAGTATAGCGGCGGTGCTTTTCATAAGATCTTCAAATTCTTCCGGAGTCAGAGATTGTTTACCGTCGCAAAGGGCGTGAGGCGGATCGTTGTGCACTTCGATGAGTAACCCATCGGCTCCCGCCGCCGCAGCAGCCATGGACATGGGCTTCACAAGCCTGGAAATCCCGGTGCCATGGCTTGGATCTACAACAACGGGCAAATGAGTCATGCTTTTAAGCAGCGGCACTGCTGAAAGGTCTAAAGTATTTCTGGTGGCAGTCTCGAAGGTTCTGATCCCTCGTTCGCAGATAACGACTTGGGTATTCCCTCCCGCCATGATGTATTCCACACTCATCAGCAGTTCCTCCAGGGTACTGGAAATTCCTCTTTTTATTAGAATGGGTTTTTTTGTTTTCCCGAGCTCCTTCAGGAGTTCAAAGTTCTGCATATTTCTGGCACCCACCTGTATCATGTCTACATCGCTGAAAAGATGAAGATGGGAAATGTCCATGATCTCGGTGACGACGGGCAGTCCTGATACTTTCTTTGCCTCCACAAGCAGCTTGATCCCTTCATCCCGCATGCCCTGAAAAGAATATGGGGAGGTTCTTGGTTTAAAGGCGCCTCCGCGAAGCATGCCGGCCCCTGCTTCTCTGACTCTAAGGGCGATCTCGCAGATCTGCTCTTGTGATTCTACAGAACAAGGCCCTGCAATAGTTTGAAAATGCCCTCCGCCCAGTCTGCCGGGCCCTGCTTTGACAACCGTATCCTCCGGATGAAATTTGCGGTTGGCGTTTTTATAGGGCTCTTGTATCCTTTTAACATCCTCCACGATATCCAATGCCTGGATCAGGCTGATATCTATGCCCGAGGTATCTCCTACGAGGCCGATTATCGTAGTGCTTTGCCCCTTTGATTCGTGGATCTCCATCCCCAGACTTTTCAGCCACTGGATCAGGTTATCTACTTGCTTTGGATTTGGATCATTTTTCAATATGACTATCATTATTTCCCCTCCCTAAAAATAATCGCTCCGGACTCCTGCTCAAGCCATCTGAATCAATAAAAAACCGGCGTCAGGCGGTATACCCAATGCCGGCTTAAACTCTCAGAAAGCTTCACGGGTATACGCCAACAAGCGCTCACCCGTGACAAATATGTCAGGACCGCGAGCGCCGTAATCCGTAATAATAGTATGCAAACAATGGCTTTCTCATAATGTTTGACCCTTCATCAAAAAAATATGTTGAATGAACTATAGCATCCTGCGTCCCCTTTGTCAACAGTTCTCAACCATAATGTGTGTCAACCATAATGCTTCCTAAATTGACAAAGTATACGCAAGTCTATATGGCACACCATGTCCCCAAGCCGTACCAGCAGTACAAGCCGTATATGATTTCACTTACATATTATGTAAAAAGGCAACCGTTTTCAATTATTACTTAGATTTCCGTTGCTTTTAGCACTTAATAAGGTGATAAATCATTAATAAAGCAACGGAATTCCGGATAAATGCTGAATTTCGTTGCCTTTTCGAGATAAAAGGCAACAGAAATGGTAGAATTCTTAAAAATCCGTTGCTTTTGGGATTAAAAAGAGCAGTAAAAGCCATAAAAGGCAACGGAAATTCGTAGAAAAGCTGTATTCCGTTGCCTCTTGATCTATAGAATTACTTTTCCTTGATAAAATACCCTTAGGTTTTTCTGCCTCACTAATGATCTCCGGCTTTTTCTAATATTTTCTCATACACAGAATCTGTCTCGTCTGCATCCGGCAAGTTGAAAATAATGCGGTTCTTGCCGGTTTCAAAATATATGAAAGGCGGTATATCCTCATCGACGAACAGTTTTATATTTCCGACCTCTTTGGCCCGAAAATTTCCTTTAAGCTTTGAGCCCAATGCCGATCCGTTGGTGCGCGCTTCTATTAAAGGCAAGGCTTCTAAACACTTCACATCATGGATCGTTTCCCAGGAATACACATCCCCGTACATACCATAAATTTTCAATCCTTCCTCCTGCAATTCAACCTTTGTTGACTGAGCCGAGTAGAACATCATAACAGCTACAAATACCAACGTGACCAGAATTATCCCTGCAGGGATAAGCAGCTTGGTTTTCGCTCCCCTTCTCAACCTCCCGTATTCATCAAACAAGTTATAATCATACCTTTGTGACAGCACTACCATTACAAGAGAAGAAACCATGAGGAACACAAAAGGAAACATCATACCGACCTTTATACCGGCTGCTTGCAGAATCCCAACCAGAATGAAGATGACGCCGTTTATGTAGGAAAATAAGCCGACCAACCTGGCAAGCCCTCTTATATCCACATTAGCCTTTTTTTCTTTCCGCATAGTGTTATATCCGGAAATCAAAAAATACATTTTTCCTATGTGCACTGCCGCTCCGATAGCGAAAAAGGTCGCTCCTATGATTATATTAAGCCACATGATCTCCTCCAATGTTAAGCTTTAATCCGACATCTCCGTATACAGGATCACTTCACCCGTCTCATCCACTGCAAATTTTACGTCATAGGCTGTTTTGACCGCATCGCTGCCCGGAATCGACGGAACATACTTTGAGGCGGCGCATTTGCCCAGAACGGTCTCCTCCGAGATCCCGCATTTTATCAGGTACTCCCTAACAGTCATAATGTTGCCCGTGTCGCAGTCATAATAAATTATCAAATAGGCATTTCCGCCGCCGCCTTGGAATATATAGCCTTTTGATTCGATCACCAGAGCTGCGGCTTTTTTATAAGTATAAACATCGTAATCCAAAGAGACAAACCCTATCAGGTCACCTTCCGCCAAAACACCCGTATCACCCGTATTCAACCTCTTTGCCATTTCGATCATATATGAACTATAGTCCGAAATCATCTTGTTTATCTCTTTTGAGCATGGCACACCCGGGGAAACCTCAGGCACATCAATATCCACCCTGATCATTCTGTCGTTCCCTGTCAGCAGCTCTGCGTCGGGATAGTCATACAGCACCTGTTGCACATCGAAGGTACCAATATAAGATAAAGCTGTTCTTACTTCCAACTCAGAGGCTTTATTATTTCTAACTGAGACAGGCTTTGAAAGCTCAAAAGCTCGATCATAGCGGCTGTATTCATAGCTTGCTGCAGTGTCTATTGAAACCACATAGCCATTTTTGACGATGAATACAAGGTCTTTGCCCTTTAAATCATTGGGATCCTCATATATATATGCTTTTGTGGGCTTTGACATATTGAGTGCAAAATGCGCTTTAGGATTTACCTGCTTTGCTGCAAAAAGGTCGTGAGGATATCGGATAAGAAGTTCCCTCTCATCCATAGCTCCCGGCCCCCTTATTGTTCCGACGATCGAGCCATCGATGAAATCAGCCCCGACATAACAAATTCTCTCAATGCCTGCATTCCAGTCTTTTTCCCCCCAATATTGGGTCTTTAAAACAAAGTTTTTTCGCCCCAGGCTATCGCTGAAGGTATATACTTTCGTATAATCGCCGGCAAACTTGTCGCCATCCTCAAAAGTAACTGCAAGATCAAGCTTGTTAAAAGCCTCGGGAAAAGAAGGCTTGCCCTGGTTCAGGGCAAAAAGCCGGCTGTCGTATTTATTTCTAATGCTGTCCCAATAGGTTACCGTAATTCCATACTCATCATTCACTCTATCGGTATCATTTAAAGCGGGAAGCCCGTCAGGCTCAAATGCCAACTCGCCTATACTTTTCAACTCGACATCTTCGAAGTATGGACTCGGACCTTCGTTGACATCGATCTCCATTACCCTTTCCCAAATTTCTCCGCCGTCATTTAATTGGGTAAACCTCACTGCCGCCGTAAGTAAATCATTATCCGTGTAGTAACGATAAGGCACGCGGAAATTATATATGCGAACCTTTCTGTCTGCGGGACCCTCAACGGATTTTCTTACATAGCTTTGGAGCCATGCCTCATGATTGTCCGAATAGGGGAATTCTCCCACCACAGATGATGCCGTATTATCGGAAGCATTATAGTTTGTCGCCCATATATCGCCGTATCCTCCGGATGACTTGTCATAATATCCCCTCAGCCGTATGGATACTAAGGGCCCCTCTGTCAGAACACAGCTTGCTTCCACCTTATATCCCACATCCTTGGTGGATTTTCTAATCTCTTCGGCGAATTGATCTATAATACTGTTTTCATGCCGTACAATGACATTATCCTCTTCACCGATCAAATACGGCAGCTCTACCGTATATTTCTCCCCGTTGCAATACCCCGTTACAGCACGAAATTCAACATATTTGTCCAGATCTCCATTGGATTTATCCTTGCTTCCGGTGCCTCCGCAAGCTGAAAGAACCATCATGACAAGGCAAAGATAAAAGATGCTCATTCTTTTTAACATAACCTTTTACCGCCCTTCGGTTTTATGATTTGAGGGTATATCGTATACTGCGGGTACCCTGTTTCTGAGGCTTCCCACAGCATCTTTGATAGTATCGCAATAATCCGTATCGACGTAAGCTTGTATGAATCCCGGTTTGTCAGATGCCATCGCAACGGAAATCCCCCAGGGATCCGCAATCAGGCTGCGCCCGCAGAATATCCTCGCATCATCCAGCCTGCCATAGAGATTTGCTCCTGTAACATACATCGAATTGTGAATAGCAGTTGCCTGAAGCAGGTTTTGCCAATGATCGAATCTGGGCATATAAAAGGCCGCCGGTATGAATAGATATTGAACCCCTTGCAGTGCCAACGTCCTTGCCAGTTCCGGAAAACGTATGTCGTAGCATATCATGACTGATATCCTTCCGAAATCCGCATCATGGACAAGAAGTTCTTCTCCCCTTGCGACTAAATTGGATTCCCCCTTGTCCGCGTCGGCATTTAGCACATCGAAAAGATGCACTTTATCATAGGATCCAATCACATCCCCTTTCCTGTCAAACAGCAGCGATGTGTTGAACAGCCTTCCATCTCGGTGGTTGATTATCGAGCCTGCCGTTATATATGTGTTATAGGTTTTTGCATAGTACGAAAAGGTTTCAACGAACTCCTCCGGAATCGGCCCTATTGTATCTTTTTCATTGTTATGAGGAAAATACCAGAAGCATTCCGGCAAAACTACCATATCCGCATGCTTATGCAGGAGCAGGGCTTTTTCCATGATATCCACTGCCTGTTCAAGGTTTTTTTGACTATCCCTTGTCGGAATTGTCTGTATGCCTATTATACTTATCTTTTCTGACATTTCTTCCTCCTTTATCGCAATGATCCCGGTTTTTTAAATTCCGCCACCTTTTACTTATTATAGTTTATCTACTATTTCCAGCGGTATTCGGACTCTGGTTTCCTTTCCCAGAAAAGGCAGCTCAACAAAGGCCATGCGCTTATGCCTGTCAATTTTCTTGATACTGCCTTCATATCCTTTAAGCGGTCCCTCTGTGACAGTAATGGCATCTCCTATGATAAACCCTTTAGACATTGTGATATTGAACGCCTCATCGACAAGAGCACTAAAAGCATTCACCTCTTCCGGCTCCATAGGCACAAAGCTGCTGCCGGTTCTGAGTATCCTCTTAAACTTGGATATCTTCCATAAGGCTATGCTTATATCATCGATAAAGTCGCTTATGATAAAGAGATACCCGGGGAAAAGAGGCTCTCTCAGGGAGATGAATTTTCCGTCCTTTCGGTGCTGACGCTCTGACATCGGTACAAAACAATGCTCATAGAGACTTTTATCCAGGATCTCGGTAAGATCACGGCATATTATTTGTTCGTTGCCCGTCATGACCTGAATCACATACCAGTTGGTTTGTTCCATAGATGACCTCAGTATATTAAAATCTAAGCATCTCCCTCAGCATTGAAAGCTCCCCGACGCGGAAAATCTTTAACCATATCAGGTAAACTGTCACCGCCGCAGCCACAGCAACCGCTAGAGCAACAAAGGAATGAACATCCGCCGTATCCCTCAATCTTGTAAATACCGACCAAGACAGCAATATTGACGATGTGGCAGAAAGGATAATTTTAAGCACTTTTGCCCAATCGGTAATAATGCGTATCTTAGGATACTTTTTATGCAATAAATAATATAGCATAAATGCATTGACGATGGCAGCGATGCTTGTAGCTAGGGCCAGCCCCCTGTGAGCCATGGAGCTCACCAGTATCAAATTTAAGGTTATATTTACGGCAGCTCCGAATATGCCGCATATAACAGGAGTTCTCATATCCTCCATAGAATAATAGACCTTCACCAGCAATGCATTTATTGCTATGAAGGTAAGTCCTGCGGCATAATAGAAGAAGGCTCCGGCAGTGAGCTCTGTGGAAGCGCCGTTGAAAGCACCTCTCTCATACACCAATTGGACCACCGGTGAAGAATACAGCATGGCTCCAAGAGAGCAGGGAAGACTGATAATCAAAATGATATTCATCCCCGTGCCGATGGATTCATTGAATCGCGAATGGTCACGGGCGGCTACGGATTGTGTAAGCCGGGGATAAATAATCGTCACAATGATGGTTATGGTAAGAGCCGTTATCATGTTGATCAGAAGATAGCCGTAGTTAAGAGCTGAAACGCTGCCTTCTGCAAGCCCCGAT
>JAKJCD010000076.1 GCA_022706625.1 Bacillota bacterium
GTAAGCGATCTGCTGCTAAAGGAGATACAAGATCCCAGGCTGTCAGGCATCGTAAGCATATCAGCGGTTGAAGTAACATCGGATTATAGCTATGCTACACTTTATATCTCATTTTTAGACGACCCTAATATAATTAAAACTGAGGATAACAGAAAAAGCGAGGTCATTATGGCTTTCCAAGGGGCAAAAGGACTAATACGAAAAGAAATCGGAAGGCAGATCAAACTCAAACATGTTCCATATATCTCAAGTAATAGCTGAACTGGACTCTGAACGGAAGAAAGCGGATGAAGAATAAACTTAGTAATAAAGGAACTATTAAGAAGGTCGCAGCCCTGCTGTCCGATGCGGACTCGGTATTAATTTTTCCCCACATGCAAATGGATGGCGATGCTATGGGGGCCTCGGCTGCTCTTTGTGGGGCGTTGAGGAGACAGGGTAAGAAAGCTGACGTCCTTATTGAGGATAAAATACCGGAGAACCTCAGATTTTTGGATAAAGGATACTGTATACAGGATTACCGCAATAATAAAACAGATGTATGTATTGCGTTAGATTGCAGTGATTTTTTGAGAATCGAAAAGAGGCAGGATATTTTTAAAAATGGCAGACAAACCGTCATGATCGACCATCATACCACGTCACAACCCTTCGCTGATATAAACTATATAGATCCGTCTTCTTCGTCGACGGGAGAAATCGTTTTTCTTATTCTGAAGCAGATGGGAGTTCGTATCGACCCCGATGCCGCAGAGGCACTTTTTGCCGCTATTGCAACGGATACCGGCGGCTTCCTCTACTCAAGCACCTCAGAGAAAACCCATCTGGCAGTAGCCGAGCTTTATAAAGCAGGCTTGAATCACAACAGGGCGGTTGTGGAGATCTACCAAAAAAAACGCATTGAAAAAGTAAAGCTGATAAGCAGAATTTTGGGAACTATGGAAATGATCCACGGAGGGAAAGCCAATCTGGCAGTCATGACGCAGCAAATGCTTGCAGATACGGGAGCCTACCCTGAAGAAACTGAGGGTCTTGTGGAAGAACTGCGCAACATCAATGGAGTGGAGATCTCGGCTTTTTTGAAAGAAGAAGAAGGTGCCGTCAGAGTGACCATGCGATCCAAGAGTCGGGCAGACGTGTCGGCAATAGCAATGGAGTACGGCGGGGGAGGTCATACCAAAGCCGCAGGATGCACTATTCCCGGGGGGATAGATGAGGCCAGACAGTTGATTGCGGATTCCATTGGCCGGCAATTGGACGATTTGTCGAGGCTCTGATCATGAAAAACGACGGTATTATTAATTTTCTAAAGCCGGCGGGCATGACATCTCATGATTGTGTTTATTTCATGAGAAAAATAACGGGGATCAAACGGATAGGGCATACGGGGACCCTGGATCCCATGGCGGCAGGCGTACTGCCACTTTGTATCGGACGTGCCACAAGAATCATGGACTATCTTGATCCGGATATCAAAACCTATCGATGCGAAATGGTGCTGGGCGTCAGGACTGATACTTGGGATATCTGGGGCAATGTGATCGAAGACGATAGGGATAGATTCATAAAACCGGATACTGAAGCCGTAGTACGGACTTTTCAGTCTTTTACAGGTGAGATATTTCAAATGCCGCCGCTTTACTCCGCCATCCGCATGGGAGGCAGGCATCTTTATGAGTATGCCAGAGAGGGAAAAGAGGTAAAGATCGAAAAAAGACCGGTCATCATTCACCGGCTACATATACTAAACTATGATGAAGCCAATGCGAGAATAACTTTTGATCTGCAATGCTCAAAAGGAACATATGTGAGAAGCATTTGCCATGAAGCAGGCGAAGCCCTCGGCTGCGGGGGAAGTATGAGCTTTTTGCTCCGTACAGAAAGCGGTGCTTTCAGGCTGGAAGAAGCTGTGACACCCGAGGAGCTATCGGATGACTGGCAGGGTCATATGATGCCGGTAGACTATCCGCTTGCCCGCCTGGGAAAAGCTGAAATTGAAGGAAACAGCGTGGTCAGGTTTAAAAATGGAGGAGAGCTTAAGCTTAGCGAAACTAAAATCCTTCAAAGGCCACTTGAAAGCGGAGGCTCTACGCATATACGCATGCGAGAAGGGCTTGACCGTGCCTACTGCGTTTATGCAGGAGCGATGTTTCTGGGAGTAGCTCTCTTTGATGAAGAAAAAGAACTGTTTAAGGCTGATAAGGTACTAAGCGAATGAAATTATATAATGATCTGAAACAAATCGACATACTACAGGAATCCGTCATCGCTTTAGGGAACTTCGACGGTGTCCATAAAGGGCATCAGGAATTGATCCGGAGGACTGTCAACAGCGCCGTCGGCACAAACTTAAAGAGTGCTGTTTTTACGTTCACCAACCATCCTAAAAACATACTTGCCGGGAAACCGGTGGTAAAAAACATACTTTATTGGGACGAAAAGATCAAGATCCTCGGAGACCTTGGAGTCGATTATATCGTGGCCGTCCCCTTCGATGAAACCATCCGTAATATGGTGCCGGAACGCTTTATCATGGATATACTGGTGGCAAAGCTCAGAATGAAAGAAGCTTACTGCGGATTCAATTACCGTTTTGGAAGGGAAGGAGCCGGCACGCCGGAAACTTTGATGAGGGTGGGCATCTCCAATGGATTTGGGATCCATATATTAGAGCCGTATATGGTGAGGGGGCAGGTCGTAAGCAGCAGCATCATAAGGAACTATATAACCAACGGCGATGTGGATCAATGCCTTAGCCTTATGGGTCATTATTACAGCATTCGGGGCACAGTTATCATAGGAAACCGGTTCGGCAGGACACTCGGCTTTCCGACCTTGAATATTACTATTGATGACGATATGGTGAGTCCTGCAGACGGTGTATATGTGACTTATTGCAATTATAATAGAATAAAATATCCCAGTATAACAAATGTGGGAATGCGGCCTACTATACGCAGCGCAACAGCAAGAAATATGGAAACGCACATTTTCAATTTTGATAAGGAGATATACGGAAAAGAAATACGAGTAGAGTTTTTAGAGAGGCTCAGACCGGAAATCGCCTTTGAAAGTGTGGAGGAACTGGCTGTACAGATCAAGAAGGATTGCTTGACAGCCGCAGCGTATCATGGTATTATAAATCGTTAATTTAGTTCCTATTGCTGAGTTTTGCGAATCTCCGACGTAAGACACGGCATAGGAGTATTTAAGAGAGGAGAAAAATAATGATTGACCAGACAAAAAAAGCAGAGATCATCAATGAGTACATGACTCACGAAGGCGATACCGGTTCGCCGGAGGTCCAGATCGCGATCCTGACATACCGGATCAACGATCTTAATGAGCATTTAAAAATCCACAAGAAGGATCATCATTCCCGCCGCGGGCTCTTAAAAATGGTAGGGCAGAGACGGAACATGCTGAATTACCTGAAAAATAAGGATGTCGAGAGGTATAGATCTCTCATTGCTCGTTTAGGGCTTAGAAAATAAGATGTTGTGAAGGCGGAGGATAACCCTCCGCCTTCATTGCACAAACTAATTATAACATTTTACAAAAGTATAGAATTGAGAGGACCAACACATGAGATTCACTGATTTTAAAACCTATCGCACGGCTGTCGGAGGAAGACTGCTTCAGGCCGAAATCGGAAAGGTTGCACAAATGGCAAACGGCGCCGCCACATTGCGCTATGGCGACACTGTTGTAACGGTAACGGCGACGGCATCCACAAGCCCGCGGGCAGATATTGATTTCTTTCCGCTTTCCTGTGAGTTTGAGGAGAAAATGTATGCTGCGGGGAAGATCCCGGGCGGATTTATCAAAAGAGAGGGGAGACCGTCTGAAAAGGCGATTCTGAGCTCCAGACTCATGGACAGGCCTCTTAGGCCTCTTTTCCCCAAAGGATATTTCAACGATGTACAGGTTGTGGCAACCGTCATGTGCGTCGACCCTGACTGTACCCCGGATATCGTTGCAATGCTGGGATCGTCTATTGCACTTTCTATTTCGGATATTCCTTTTGAAGGCCCGACAGCATCGGTTCTTGTGGGATTGGTAGACGGAGAGTTCATAATTAACCCCACCCTTGCACAGAGAGAAGCAAGCGACTTGCATCTGGTAGTCTCGGGGACAAGGGATGCTATCATGATGGTAGAGGCCGGAGCCAATGAAGTACCGGAGGATATGATCCTGGATGCTATACTCTTCGCCCACGAGGAAATCAAGTCTCTGATTGATTTTATCGACAGCATTGTCGAGGAGGTGGGAAAACCGAAAAAAGAGGTTGTTTTATACAAAGTACCGGAGGATATCGAACTTGCGGTCAGAGATTTTGCAACGGAAAAAATGCGCAATGCCATTCAAACCTATGATAAGCAGGAACGGCTGGATAATATGGATGGAGTGGAAACGGAAACCTTTGAACATTTCGCAGAAATCTTTCCGGATAACACGAAGGACATTGGCAACGTATTGTATGCCATTACTAAAGAGCAGGTCAGGAGCTTGATACTTGATGACGGCATACGCCCCGACAACAGAAAGAGCGATGAAATAAGACCGATCTGGTGCGAAACTCATTTTCTGCCAAGAACTCACGGATCCGGGCTTTTTACGAGAGGGCAGACTCAGGTCCTTTCGATTGCGACATTGGCACCGGCTGCGGAAGCACAGACCATCGACGGGATAAGCGAGGAAACCGAAAAAAGATATATGCACCACTACAATTTCCCGCCCTATAGCGTAGGAGAAGCAAAACCTTTGAGAAGCCCCGGCAGGCGTGAAATTGGACACGGCGCTTTAGCCGAAAGAGCTTTGGTGCCGGTGCTGCCTCCCCTTGAGGAATTTCCTTATGCAATTCGGGTAGTATCCGAAGTGCTTTCTTCCAACGGGAGCACAAGCCAGGCATCGGTATGCGGGAGCTGCCTTGCTCTTATGGATGCAGGTGTACCGATTACAGCGCCGGTCTCCGGTATTGCCATGGGTTTGATCAAATCCGAAGATAAGGTGGCAATTTTAAGCGATATCCAGGGAATGGAAGACTTCCTGGGGGATATGGACTTCAAAGTGGCAGGTACAAGAAAAGGTGTGACTGCGATCCAAATGGACATTAAAATACACGGTCTTGATAAAGAGATATTGCAGGCGGCTCTTAAGCAGGCTCACGACGGCAGATTGTTTATTATGGAGAAAATGCTGGAAGAGATATCCGAGCCGAGACCGGAGCTTTCACCTTATGCACCAAGGATAATTTCTATGTCTATAGATCCTGATAAGATCCGTATCGTGATAGGAAAAGGCGGCAGTACAATCAACCGCATCATCAGCGAAACCGGAGCAAAGATAGACATCGACGATGACGGAAATATATCTATCGCCTCGCCTGATATGGAAAGCGCCATTGCCGCTCAGAAAGAGATAGAACTGCTCTTAAGAGATGTGGAAGTGGGCGGCATATACGAAGGCAAAGTCACCAGACTTATGGCGTTCGGAGCTTTTGTCGAGATACTTCCGGGTAAGGAAGGGCTTCTTCATATTTCTAAAATGGCAAAACACAGGGTAGAGAGGGTTGAAGATGAATTGGAGGTGGGAGATACGGTAACTGTTAAAGTTACGGAAATCGACAGCCAGAATCGCATAAACCTCTCTCGTAAAGAGCTGCTTTAATCATTTTCGCGATACAGAAGTTTTTTAACCGCAGGAACAGATGCCGCGGCTGATTTTACAGGCAAAGGCTCTGGGCTTTGCGGTTGTTTTTTGAATGCCACCCTCAACCGGCGCATAGGTTAGTCGAGGGGTGGTATTATGGCAAGGCGAGCTTTATTTTATTTGATTATAGCCGGGACCTTATTATTCATCGGATACCAGTTTTATACTATGCTTTATTTGATGTCAGGAGAAGAAAGCATAACGGTCGAAGGCGAAGAAGGCTGCGTGATCCATCGCGGAAAGGAGGATGACGACAGGATCGCTTTTACATGTAATGTTGACTGGGGGGAGGCTATCGTTCCGGCAATGCTTGATATCTTTGCAGAATACAATATTAAAATCACATTCTTTGTAAGTGGAAAATGGGCCAATAATAACCCGCGGCTGCTTAGAAAAATGTTTCTGGAAGGTCACGAAATCCAAAACCACGGTTATGGACATCGATTAAGTTCTCAAATATCCGAAGAGGAGGTCATGGAAGAAATAAAAAAGACAGAAGACGCCATAAAAAACTTCACCGGTGTCAAGACGGAGGTTTTTGCTCCGCCTTCAGGGGATTATGACAGTAAAACAGTGGAGGTTTGCAGAGAAATGGGTTATTTACTCAGTCTGTGGTCGGTAGATACAATTGATTGGAGAGCAGGTTCAACAGCAAAAGTTATCGAAGACAGAGTGTTAAATAAAAAATTAAATGGGGCGATCCTATTAATGCATCCAAAAGAGGAAACCGTAAAGGCATTGCCGGGAATTATTAAAACTATACAAGGACGAGGGCTGGAGATAGTTACCCTTAAGGAACTGATACAATGATTGTCTTTGCCTTGCGCCGATACAGTTTACGATATATAATAATTCAATTATACAAAAGAAAAGTAAGGAGAAATACTGCGGATGATAATTAACAGAACATTAAACAACGGTATTCGAGTGGTCATGGAAAGCCTCCCTTTTGTGCAGTCTGTATCAGTCGGCATATGGGTCAGGGCTGGTTCCGTCGATGAGCTCCCGGTTTATTCAGGGATATCTCACCTCATTGAACACATGTTGTTTAAGGGTACAAAAAGCAGGAGTGCAAAGAAAATTGCTGAGGATGTGGACCGTATCG
Source organism: Bacillota bacterium (assembly GCA_022706625.1). GTDB lineage: Bacteria > Bacillota > Clostridia > Peptostreptococcales > Anaerovoracaceae > UBA1426. The sequence continues at coordinate 6,818 of JAKJCD010000076.1, forward strand.
GTGGCCATATGAATGCTTTTACCGGGAAAGAGGCTACATGCTACTATATTAAAACCCTTGAAAAAAATGTTGATAAGGCATGCGACATATTGATAGATATGTTCATGAACTCAGTATTCGATCCGGATGAATTAAAAAAAGAAAAAGATGTTATATTTGAGGAAATCAAGATGATAGAAGATAACCCGGAGGATCTTGCGGGAGATTTGCTGCTTGAGATGGTATTCCGGGGGACGGCGCTGGAACAGTCAATTATAGGTACCCGCGAATCCCTGGAGGGCATCGCAAGAGACTCGATCATTGATTTTCTCTCACAGAAATACACTACCGATAACATTGTAATATCGGTGGCAGGCAGCTTTGACGCCGATCATATCTGTGAACTGTTCAACGAGAGCTTCCTTGCGGCACAGTCCGGAAAATCAAGAACACCGGGTCACAAGGCGCAGTATGAGCCTTCTTATCAGGTTAGGGTCAAAGATGTGGAACAAAGCCATATCTGCATGGGCGTGAAGGGAATAGCTCAAGAGGATCCGCTGTATTTCCCAATGGCTCTTTTAAATAATATTATAGGCGGGAGCATGAGTTCCCGGCTCTTTCAGAATATACGGGAACAGAAGGGGCTTGCGTATTCGGTCTACTCCAGCTCAAACTCATATGTAACCGACGGGATCTACAGCATATATGCGGGGGTAAGCCATACAAAGATTGAGGCGGCCATCGATGCTATAGCAGAAGAAATGAAGCTTGTAAAAACCAGCGGCATTGGGAGCGAGGAACTGTCAATAGCTAAAGAACAGCTGAAAAGCAGTTATGTCTTCAGTCAGGAGAATGTGAACAACCGGATGTACGCAAACGGTAAGAATACTTTACTCCTGTCCCGTGTCCTTACAGCGCAGGAGATCATAGAGCGGATCGACCAAGTGGAAGAGGAAGCAATGCTTAGGGCGACGGATTTGATTGCGGATATAGGCCGGTATTCGGCAGTATTGGTCAGCAGTAAAGATTATGATATCTGTTCAAAGATAGTGGGTTTAGCGGTATGAAAATCAAAATCACAACTCAAGGGGGAGACCTTCCGAGCTATGAGACAGAAGGCTCTGCCGGAATGGATATTCGGGCCTTTGTCAAGGAGCCGGTTAAGCTGGACCCGGGCGAAAGGAAGCTGATACCTACCGGGATAGCTATAGAATTGCCGAAAGGTTATGAAGCGCAGATACGCGCAAGGAGCGGGCTTTCTGTAAAATTCGGAATAGGACTGGTAAACGGAGTAGGGACAATTGACAGCGATTACAGGGGCGAAATAAAAGTCGGGCTGATAAATCTTGGCGAAGATCCATATACGATAAACAACGGTGATCGTATTGCGCAGATGATCATTGCAAAATATGAGACCGCTGAATGGGAGCTTTCTGATGAATTAAACAGAAGTTCCCGCGGAAGCGGAGGCTTTGGTCATACCGGGATCTGACTCTTGCATAGTTTTGCACCTTCTGCATTTATCATCGCATATATTAGTAATAAATGCAGGAGGCCTTGTTTATGCTCACCATAGGATTGATAGAAGATCTTGCCCGGCTAAACCGGCTGAGGCAACCGGAACCTTTATTATTTGCCAAGGGTGCAGGAGCTAAAGGTGTTTTCGTTCCTTACATTTCGATGAAGGAATATACCAAGGCCTGTTTCCTTCAGGATGCAGAAACAGAAACCCCTGTTTTTGTGCGTTTTTCCCGAATGATGGGAAGGGCCGGATCGTCCGATACGGCAAGGGATATAAGGGGCTTTTTTGTAAAATTCTTTACCGGAGAAGGTATATATGATATGCCGGGAGTCAACATTCCGGTAGCATTTATTAAAGATCCTGAGAAATATCCGGCTTTGCTTGAGGCCTTAAGTCCTTGCACTAAAACCAATATTATGGAGCCGGAACGTCTATGGCGGTTTGTAGCCGAAAAT
>JAKJCD010000077.1:0-4108 GCA_022706625.1 Bacillota bacterium
GGCCCAAGGCTCCCATAAGCTTCACATCACCGAACCCCATGGCTTCCCGCTTGAGGATAAAGCGGGCGATGAGTCCGATGGCAAGCAGGCTCCCGCCTCCGGCCAAGGCGCCGAACAAAGGCGAAAGCAAGCCCTTCTGACAGGGAATGAACCCGATGGAGAGGATCGCAAGACCTATGACCAGCTGATCGGGTATTATCATGAACTTGCAGTCAGCTATGGCTACAATAAGCAACAGCCAAAGGGCCGGTATGGCCGGAATCAGATATAGAACCCCCTCTTCCCGCATAATAAGTCCGGCACCGATGAAAAATAAAGAGAAAACGAGACTCCAGGGCCTCTCCTCTATTCTTTTTCCCCACATTTCCTCGGTGGGTTCACATTCATAGTCGCAGAGCCACTTCGTCGGTATATGATTGAATGCAAATACCGCAGAAAACCCAGCCACAAACCCTGCGGCTATAAGGACGATGATTTTCCCTGCGGCAATGGCTTCCTCGGCTGATGTCATAATAATCCCCCCGGAAGCCCGGGCAATAACCCGGCTCCCTTCTTTTCCTGACTTTCTACCGGGGCTGGAGGCACCTGGGATCTGCTGCCGTAGTAATAAAGCCGAACCTCCGCCGTCCATGACAGCCCCGAGTCCATATCCCTCAACACAGCCAGCTTCTGTACTTCGTAGGCCCCGGTCCTGCTTTCTTCCATGCTTTCAATAAATCCCACAGCCGAATCGTAAGCCGCTCTAAAACCCAGATCTGCAGTAGCATAAAGCAATACTGTTTCCCCGCTCTCCGCAGGGTCCGCAAAGTCCGGTGCAGAAATATTGATTCGTTCAAGCTTTATCCCGAAAGCTCCGGCCTTGGAATAAATGTCATCGGCAAGCAGATAGCCGTCGATCAGCACAAGCTCGGCGTGCTCTGAAAGAAGCGCCTCTGCTTCTCTGATATCTTTGCGGATGGCGTCCCCTTCCAGCATAGCCAGTTCGACCTCCATGCGCTGATTTTTCATAAGCTCGTTTTCGAAGCTTATTTGCTCAATTTTTACCTTGAGAGGATTGAAGACGAAATTAATATATACCGCAATAACAAGCAGTATTACCATGAGGAACAAGAGGACAGGAGTTACTATTTTAGTTGATTTCATCCAATTTGCCCTCCTCTCTCTTTTCCGTCGTTTCTATCTCAAACATACAATACCAGTTACCTTCCCGAAACAGGGTCAGGGGTACGGAAACCTTAAGCCCGTCCTCATTCTTGAAGCTATTCTTTGCTTCGATGAAAACGGGAAGATCCGAAACCTCCGCTTGACCGGAATACTTCCCGGTTTCCTTGTCATAAGTCAACATATCTATCACAGGACCGTTAAAAAGCCTTTCCCTGAGAATTTTCAGATCCCGGGCCGTATTTGAGTTTCCGAAGGGCAGTTTTGCCCTTTCCGCCTCTATTTCCCCCAGGCGGCTTCTAATATCGCGCTGCTCATTCAAAAGCTCCTGGGCCGCTATGTATTCCGGAGTTTTTGTAAAGGCTGTGTTTTTGTCCCTGTCCTTTAAGGTTATAAAATAGTTTATCGGGAGCAGCGACATCACAACTATAGTGGCTAAAAGTATAAAAGCGCATACTAAACGGGTCCTTCGGGCGCTTTTCTTCCGCTTGAGGCCCCTGGTAAGGAAGTTCAGCCGCTTATGTTCTTTTAAGCTCATGCTTCCGGATAACAAAAGGCTCTGATACAAGTCCTTCCGGTCCGAAAGCTCTTCTTCAAGATCCAGTACCTTCGAAAACTGCGGGTAAAGGTCGTCAATACTTTCGGCGTCGATGCCCGAGGACTCCATGACAAAACCAACGAAGCCGGGAAAGGCGGCTCCTTCTCCCGTTACTAAAATATGATCCAAAGCAAGGTCGAAAGAGCTAAGAGTGATATTTACAGATCTTACAAGCCTGAAGAAAAGCGAGCCGGCGGCCTGCACGGTTTGCTCCAGGGCCTTTGGCTCATCCAAGTTTATCCCTCTATCCTCTAAAAAGCCGCTTGCGGCCAGGATGCTTCCTGCAGAAGCTACGGGCACCCGGTAAGCGCCGGAAACGGCACGATAAAACTCCTCCATGATCTGCTCATCCATCCTCTGATGGATCAACTGACCTTTATTAAAAACCGCAAGTCTGAGTTCGGGATAGGAAATATCCAGTGCCGCTACGGTCTTCCCGGAAAATCTTTCCCCGGAAACATCGGTGCCTATAAGCTCTTTCATCAGCAGAGAATATGCGCTCAAAGAGGAATAAGCGCCCACTACTTTGATGCCGCTGCGCTTTAAAGCATTGACAAGATTTGTTACGAAGGCGTCGGAGCAGGCAAAGATCGATGCGATCTCAAGTCCCTTCTGATTCTTTACCGGACCGTACCGGCTGTATTCGACTATGAACTCTCCCTCGTTTTCCGGGAGGATGGACTCAGCCTCTAAATTTGCCAAAGCCGAAAGATGAGATTTTTTTACCGGCTCATGGGTATACTCCTTGTGGATTACCGTGGAGGACCCTAAAAGCAGTATGGCCTTCCCAAAAGAGAGGCGGCCTTTTTCCAAAGAAGCCGCAATGTAATCCGACAGGCCCTTTGGGTCGGCGATATAGCGGCCTTCCGAAAGCTCGTCGGGCAGATCAAAACTCCTCAGCTTTTCGATGAGGCGCTGCCTGCCTTTGTAGTTAACCAAAGCTATGCGGATAATGCTTTTTTCAATTTGTATAGTAAGAAGCTTCATAGAACACCTTTTTCATGCCGGTGATGTGAGGATTCTCCCAAGCCGGCTTATCGATCGTTGTTTGATTGTATCAAAAAATGACCTCTCAGTCTATGCTAAGGAGTTGCTTCAAGTAAGGCACCATCGGGCTCTCCTTGTTCCGGGGCCCCGTCGGCATTTTTCACCAGGGCTATCATACCGCTTAAAATCTCCAGACCGTCGTACTCCATAGCCACTACCTGAAGGGTCCTGGGATGATAGTAAAAAACCCAGTTCCTGGTCTTGGCATCGAAGCTTGTCCCTTCACCGAGCACATGGGCTATGCTGTTTGCCACAAGCCCCTGCTCCCCGTGTGTATTGGCAATGTAGACGTATTCCCTCACCTGGGCCTTTTGGGATACGTAGATCCTCAGAGCGCTTTCGTAAAGCCCCGCCCTGGCATTGTCCACCGAGTGGTTTGCGTTATTGAGCATACCGGAAACCGAAGGCACGGTGATGGTGGCAAGGATACCGATGATCACCACCACCAGCACCACCTCGATGAGGGTAAAGCCCGCTTTGCTGTTTTTCATACAGGGATGTTTCTTCATGTTTCGCCTTTTGACCGAATAAATGATAAGCAATTACCGGCTGCCTCTTATATTGTTCTGTTTTGTGAAAAGCCCGATTCCTCGGGCTTTTTCCGTTGTATTTATATTTGTCGTTTGTCGAATAGTATGATTTCTTAATCAACTATTGTCACTGTACCGGCTCCGCCGACTGTCCCCGTTGCATTGCCATTTGATATATCATACGCTATAGTGAATTTCCCGCCATTTGTAAGGGTTGCTACCGTTAGACCGTAATTAGCCAACACATCATCTGCGTCCGCTACCGCACCTGCCACGGGGTCCACGCCATTAGCAGCCTCTGCCTTTACAGCCAGTTCAAAGGTCCTGGCATTGGCTGCGGCAGCGCTTTCATTCGCCTGATCAACCCAGCTTGAGACGAGGGGTATCGCAACAGCCGCCAAAATCGCCAATACCGCAATTACTACGATGAGCTCTACCAGGGTGAATCCCTTTTTTGTTTTCTTGTTCATTTTATTCTCCTTTGTTATTATAAATATAGCTATAACCTGTAATTACTCTGCTGCCCGGATATCGGCTCCTGCGCTTACTAAATAAATCGGCAGTTTTTTTAATACTTTAGAAGCATACCTTTTTTGCCTTACTTATGCCTTTTTATCCTTCTCTCTAAAGCTTACTTGCTTTTGTCTATAGTTAGTATTAACCATAATTGTACCGATGTCAAACAATTACTGTCAGTTTTCTATTAGTTTTTACAATATTTTTTGTCTGCTTTGCACTTATTAATAATTAGTATATAATAATCATACAAATA
>JAKJCD010000077.1:4156-8724 GCA_022706625.1 Bacillota bacterium
CCTTGCCGCCACTATAATCCTGGCTCTCATTGCTACAGGCGTGCTGGGAGGACTGGGTTTTTCCCAGAGGATGGTGCGGGCCAACAGCAGCAAGGATGCCTATGCCGCCCGTGTACAGGAAGCCGCCGATGTGATCATTGCCTGCATAAATGATCAAAGAAGCATCCCCGATATTGCTGCGGAAATGGATTATGTCCGGGTCAATGCCGGCAGTCCCTTCAGTTCGGCGGAAAACCGCATTCAATTCATTGCCGAAAACAGCTTCAACGGTTCGGGGCTTTACCGGATAACGGCGGCCCTCTATTTTTGATACGGCCAACGGAAGAGATTCTGTTTCCCTTATTTGCTTTGCCTTCCCGGGATCAGTTTGAGCAGGTGCCCTTATGAAAAAGCTGAAGTTCTTGCATTCAATAAACAAAACATCAAAAAGAGGCGTCACCCTGCCGGAGGTCATCATAAGCATCCTCTTTACGGCTATCATTTTCTCCACCGCCGTTTCCATCTGGTTTGTGGGAGGAAAAGTCTTTAAAGATACGGAAGAGGTATCCCTTGCCTACAACCAGGCAAGATCCCTGGAGACCATGCTCCAAAACGCAGCCTCGGTGGCTCCTTCACTGGCTTTCACCGCAAACCTTGAAAGCTCCGAAGGGATATTCGGAAGCTCTCTGCCTGCAGGCAAAGCAGAGAGCGACTACTTCCGATTCTATTACAGCGAAGCCGAGGCTGCCTTTTTCTTATCCTACTACCCTGACGGATATGCGGAGCCGATGATAATCGAGTATGATGCCTTGACCCGTGCCGATGACGTGCGCATCGGTTTTTCCGCAATAGGAGAAAGTGTTCTGATGAAATATAAACTGGTGCGCACAAATGACGACTCCTATTTTATCGAAGGCGGGATAGTATTGAACTATGTCAGCCCCGGCAGTTATCCCGCCATGAGGAATCTGGATTACAACTTATACTTTCATGTGGAGGAAGGTTTTTAACAAGATATGCTATGCAGGAAAGGAGTTCAAAGGTGCCCCTAAAGCCGCCGCTTTGCAGCATAAATAAAAAAGGATCCGCCCTGGCTTTCGTCATAATAATCTCGGCTGCTTTGATAATTATGGTCATGGCACTTTTTGTCATATCAGGATCCAGCATCGCAGCTTCAGATTCCGGTATCAAGGCCAGGGAGGCTTACCTCAGCTCCAAGTCAGGAATAGAGTTCATAAAATCCTGCGTAATTACCGCTGTTTCGGAAGCACAGGGCAGCCTCAACGATCAAATAGCCGAGAAAGACTCGGACCCCAATCATGTGGTATCCATGCAAGATAAGACTTTCTACGGTTTCGGCAGCCTGTCAAACGGCTTTACCATGGATGGGACCATAACAGAAAGCAGCGCAGCATACAAAAATGCCCGGATCAAAATAGTTTTCTCCGTGGCCCATCAGCTGAGCTTTGATGAAACTGATGAGACAACGGGCGCCGGTACCTATAAAGATGCAATAACCATCACTGCCTCATCCACAGGGAAGAGCGAAAAGGCATCGATCTTTACGGACATTCTGGAGAAAGGCGTCTTGCTGACCTTTAAGCGTACCGATGAAGTGACTGCAAATTATTCCGGTGAATCCGGCTCGTCGGGCAATGTTATCCCGGATACCGGCGGAAACGGCTCCCCTGGGATACCTGTTACCGATGAATGGCCTACGGAGGAAAACAATCCCGGCAGCGGGGGAGACGTCCTTTCGGGGGGTTCCACGTTCATCTATAACGGGGTTGCTTATTACGTTGTTATGTATAACACGTGGATAGAGGTAGGGTCAACCCCCTCCGATTACCCGAACAGCATCATTCTGATCAACCCGGGTCCCGCCAGAGACATGAACGGCTGGGACGGATATCCGCTGACATATAATAAGAAACTTCCCGATTTCAATGCCTGGCTTCACCTTCGTGACGGCGGACCGGACATTAAAAGAGGCGACAAGGTTATATACAATGGAGTTTACTATATACTCAGGGATGAGCCGAGCAGCGTTTCTTGGGTTAATACTCCCCCTGGCTATCCATGGTTTATCATCCCCAACCAGTAGATAGAACCTTTGTCTTTTCCATTTAAAGTCAGGCAGCCTTCCCTTCGGGCTGCCTGCGCCTGTTGTTATGTAACCTGCTTTTTTTATATTCGATGTTTTTCTTTGATCGGTAATCCTATCTGGGTTCGATGATGAGTTTTATCGCCGTTCGTTCCTCTCCTTCTATCTGAATGTCGGTGAAAGCCGGTACGCAGATCAGATCAAGACCGCTGGGAGCTACAAAACCGCGGGCGATGGCTACCGCTTTAACCGCCTGATTCAGTGCTCCCGCTCCGATAGCCTGGATCTCAGCTCCACCTCTTTCTCTCAACACACCTGCCAAAGCGCCTGCAACCGAGTTGGGATTTGACTTTGCTGATACTTTTAAAACTTCCATTCCTGTTTCCTCCTTCGATAGATACCTGTCCATTAGTTATGCATTTAACATATATTACAGTAAAGTTGCTGTCGAAATCCCGAGGATTTGCTCGTACCTGTGTAATAAATTCCGGCAAAATACCCTAATTTTCTTGGTTCTTAAAAAGAGTTTAACAATCGGGAAACAGCCTGTGCTAAAATGTAGAAAACGATCGAGAATAAAAGACCTGACAGCCGGGAGAAAACCAGAAATGAAAGAGATCAGGAGTTTTTCGTATATTGAGCCATATACTTCAAGGGTTTTTGACGAATACTTCGGTGATCTGGACGTCCTTATAATCGATATAGAAACCACCGGTCTTTATCCCAATTCCTCCAAAATTATTTTAGGCGGCCTTTTATCGCGGGATGAAGGGAAACACGAAACGGTCCAGTTTTTTGCAGATAAGAAAGACGATGAAAAGGAATTGCTAGCAGCATACGGTAAAGCTCTTTCTTATGCTGATGTTCTAATCACATACAACGGCGGCGGTTTCGATCTGCCTTTTTTAAAATACCGATTTAAAAAAAATCTGCTGCCCTTCGACCTTGACCTCATCCAATCCTTTGACCTTTACCGGGCTTTGCGCTATTATTCCAAAATGCGTGACATATTGCCCAATTTAAAACAGAAAAGCATCGAGGCTTTTTTAGAGCTTTCGTCTAAACGTGAAGATGATATATCCGGCGGCGAAAGCGTCGAACTATACAAGCAATACCTGGAAAGAGGCTCCAAGATCAATGAAGACAAAATCCTGCTTCACAACAGGGATGATCTGATCCAGCTTGCGTCCATTATTAAAATTTTGGATAAGCTTGATCTTCACAGGATACTTTTTCATGAGGGATTTACTGTTGCTAACCGGGGCAAAAAAGCCTTAATAACTAATATTTCACTAACAAAGAAGCATCTCACCGTCACCGCCAAAACCAGGAATGCCTGTTCTGATTATTATTCCTTTGAAACCGGTTATCAGGCCGTTCACAGGGCCGCCTCCAAAGAGCTGTCCCTTACTGTCCCCTATGAAAGCAAATACGGCGCTGATGTTATCGACCTTGAATCTTTTAATATAGATTTTTCTCAAATTGAAAAATATCCGGCTTACGAAAGCGGCTATTTGATACTCCGGGAAAAGGATAAAACCAGCTATGCAGAAATTAACAAAATCGTAAAAATCATTTTAAGCGAGATTTTGGCATCCCTTATGATATAATACGGTTATCTCAGTTAAATAAACGTTTTTAAACGATTAAACCTTTATGTATAAAGCACAGCAAAGGAATAAAATGTATACTAACCGCAGGCTCGACAATGTATTCCGGGATGCTTTCCCGGTACCCTTTGACGATAAATCCAAAATTGTTTTCTTCGGTGATGTCCATAGAGGCGACGACAGCCTGTCCGATGAGTTCGGAAGGAACCGCCACATCTATGATCATGCCATCGATTTCTACTATCAAAACGGATGTACTTACGTGGAAGTGGGCGACGGGGACGAGCTGCTGGAGCAGCCCCGTTTTAAACACATATATACCGCCCATGTGACCACCTTTGAAATCCTAAAGAAATATCACAAGGCAGGCCGGCTTTATATGCTTTACGGCAACCATAACCTTCAGCTGAAAAACGATAAATACGTCGAGGGCAACCTGTTTTTTACAGAGGACGACTTCTCCGAATCCCCTGAGGATCTCTTCCCGAATATCAATGTCCACGAAGCGATAATCCTCAAGCATAGGGAGACCGGCCAGGAGATTTTTGTGGTCCACGGTCATCAGGGAGATTTCATCAACGATCAACTCTGGTTTCTTTCCTTTTTTATGATCCGGTATTTCTGGCGGTTTATGCATATCCTGGGGGTCAAATATGCGGCCAGCCCTTCCAAGAGCAGAACAAGACGCCATAAGGTGGAAAAAAACTATAACAGGTGGAACACGGACCACAATATCATGCTCATCTGCGGTCATACCCACAGGGCAAAATTTCCGAGAGAAGGAGAACCGGCATATTTTAATACAGGCTGCTGCATACATCCAAGGGGCATGACATGTCTGGAACTGATCTGCGGCAATATCAGCCTGGTATCAT
>JAKJCD010000078.1 GCA_022706625.1 Bacillota bacterium
CTCCTCACATCGCCGTGTCTTACCACTTCGATCTTGTCTATCCTCGGTGAATGGAGGGGAAATGTTTTTTCCACACCTACACCTGAGGCTATCCTTCTGACAGTAAAAGTCTCGCGGAGTCCGCCGTTTTGCTTTTTCAGCACAAACCCTTCAAAGACCTGGATCCTTTCTCTGGTTCCTTCTTTGATCTTTATATGGACTTTTACCGTATCGCCCACTCTAAATTTGGGCAGATCCGTTTTAAAATAATCCTGTTCAATGGCTCTCATCACGTCCATCCTGTCTCCTCCTCTCCCCAAAGACGTTCTTGGTATCCAAGCGCTCTCTCATCTTTTGAGCTATATCCAGCGGACCGTCCGTAATACACCGCTGTTCATTCTAACACAGTCCTTTTCCTTAAGCAAGAGTTTTTTATGCCCTCGGATGAGCATGGTCATAGACGTCTTTGATCCTGTTTTTCGAAAAACTCAGGTACACCTGCGTGGCTGTCAGATCTTCATGTCCCATAAGCTCTTTAAGCGTCATTAGATCCGCTCCGTTCTGTATCATATGCACGGCAAATGAATTCCTCAGGGTCTTAGGTGTGATCTCCGCATCTATATCCGCTGCCTTTGCATTCAGCTTGATGATCTTCCATATGCCCTGTCTTGTAAGCCGATCTCCGTTATAATTCAGAAAAAGCGCCTGCGTCTCCGGTCCCTCGTGATTCAGGAGCATCGGCCTGGATTCGTATATGTAAGCCTCCAAAGCGGCCCTGGCCGGACGGCCCAGAGGGATGGCTCTTGCTTTTCCATGCTCTCCGTCGGTGGTAATAAAACCGATTCGAAGGTTGATATTTGAGAGATCAGCAGCAGCCGCCTCGCTGACGCGCATTCCCGAAGCATATAACACTTCGAGCAGAGCCCTGTCTCTCCGTCCCTTGATCGAATCATCCGGTTTTGTCAGCAGTCGTTCGATTTGCTCTACCGTAAGATATTCCAGTTTTTTCCTCTCTATCTTAGGAGATTTGATTCCTTCGGTAGGATCGATGGCTAAACCTTTACGGGATTTGATATAGTAGAAGAAAGAGCGAAGGGATGCCAGCTTCCGATTTACCGTAGCGGCTGACTTCCCATGATTTTTCAAAGCTAAAAGAAAAGATATGACCTCGGTCTTCGTTACATCATCAAGATCGGATATCCCCTTTTCAGACAGAAATATAATAAAGTCATTGACATCCCTCCCGTATGCCAGCAGGGAATTGGATGCCATTGCCTTTTCTTCCGCCAGATACTTAATGAACAAAGAGAGATTGCTTTCCATCATCCTGTCCTCTTTCCATTCATAGTCACTACAGTATAACGCAGCCCCTTTAAGTTTACAACAATCATTTCACTGTTCATTTCACTGTTATTCCGAATGCGGGCGGATCAAAGCCGATGCATCACTGCGAATCGTGTACTAACCATTCCGGATTGGACATACATTTGATAAGGTAGACTTTGCTATGCTATAAGACCGGGAGGCGGACATGAGGCGTAGACCGTCGGTTATTATCATTTCTCTGCTTAACAAAAACCTATCGATCCTTACGATTATTTTTTTCAGCTTTATTCTGGGGATCTCTCTTGGAGTATTTACGGAACTGATGCTGTCTGCCGATGCAAAAGAAAGCATGCGGGATTTTTTGGATCTGCATCTGCTGCTGCCCGAACTGGATGGAGAGATCCTGCCGGATTTGTTTTTTAAATCCCTGGCGGTCAATTTCGGGTTACTTATTGTAATCCTGCTTTCGGGGCTCACGTTAATAGGCTTTCCCGCAGCGTTGCTGGCACTTATCTACAAAGGAGCCGCACTGGGTTTTACCTCAGCTCTTTTGATGGATACCCTCAATGCCAAAGGGGTGCTTTTAGTTATTCTTACATTGCTGCCTCCCAATACGGTCCTGGTTCCGGCATTGTGCGGAGCTGCGGCTGCTTCACTAAGGCTTGCCTCCGACCTGTTGGCGGCAGGACCCAATCAAATCAAAAAGAGCTTGCAGATTAAAGCAGGCCCTTTTATGGCGTTTCAGGGGCTGATGGCTATCTTGATCCTCGGCGGATGCTTTATTGAGTCCTTTATTTCCCCTCTTTTGCAGCAACTATCAGTATAGCTGCAACTGTCTTGGCGTCTTCTATCTCCCCTTCAAGCACCATTCTTTTCAGCCGGGCTACATCGTATTCCTCAATATCTATGGCCTCATTGTCATCAAAATCCGTTTCACCGGGACTGAGCCCTTTTGCATAGTAAAGGTGTATCACTTCCTCCGAATACCCCACGGATGAATAAAATGATGTGATATGCTCAAGCTTTGCGGCGGTATAACCGGTTTCCTCTTTGAGCTCTCTGGCTGCGGTCACAATAGGGTCTTCCCCTTTTTCGATCTTCCCTGCCGGGACTTCTAAAATCGCCTTTTCTGCCGCCTTTCTAAACTGCCGCACCAAAATCATTCTGTTTTCTTCGGTTACAGCTGCAATGGCGACGCCGCCGCCGTGTTCAACGATCTCGCGGTAGGAAGCTTTCCCTCTTACATCGATGATCTTGTCCCGACGCAGGTTTAATATTTTCCCTTCATAAATCCTGTCGCTTGAAATGGTCTTTTCCTCAAATATCATGATTCTTTCCTATTTGGTCATAGAAGCTGCTTTGTCCGCCGCCGCTCTCACCGCAGCCATAACGGCGCTCCGAAACCCCTTTTGCTCAAGCGCTTCCACTGCGTCGATTGTAGCGCCGCCCGGGGAGCAAATACTATCCTTCAACTCCCCCGGATGCAATCCCGTCTTAAGCACCATCTCTGCGGAACCGGCCACCGCCTGAGCGGCGAAAGCATAAGCCTGCTTCCTTGGCATTCCCAAAGCAACGGCTCCGTCGGCCAAAGCTTCTATAAACATGAATACATATGCAGGCGAACTGGAAGAAACGCCTACCACGCTGTCCATGAGCTTTTCATCAGTCTCTTCCGCCAGTCCTACCGCCCGGAAAATATTCACGACCCTTTCAAATTCTTCATCGCTTACCTCTGCATTTTTTGCAAGGGCGCTCATGCCTTTGCCCACAAGAGAAGGCATATTCGGCATCACCCGTACGGCTTTGCAGATAAATCCGCTTTCTCTTCCTGAAAAACCGGACAATTCTTTGCACTGAAGGGCGATGTATTTAAGGCTGATGCCTGCGGCAATGGATACGATGACCTTTTTCTCCCAACCGTTGACCTCGACAAGCTCTTTCAAAACATCTGTAAAGATATTGGGCTTAACGGCCAATATCAAGATATCAGCCCGGGCAACGGTGTCTGCGATACTTTCACATGGCGTGGCCCCTGTTTCTCCCGCAAGCCTGTTCAGGCTTGCCTTGTCTACATCGTAAGCAAAAACTTCTTTCCCCAAATCCGGGTTTGAGCTGAGATAACCTTTGATAAGGGCAGACCCCATATTGCCGGTCCCGATAAATCCGATTTTCATCAGTCTTCCTTCCTTTCGTTGATCCCTTCGGGATAATCCGAAAGGATATTGTTACAGCAAGAGACTATTTCCCGTAAAATATTGTGGCTTTTTCCGAACCGTCAACGATCTTGCGCAGGATATCAGGCTTGGTGCCGTTAGCAAGGATGAGAGGAATCCCATATTTTGTCACTCTTTCTGCCGCACTGATCTTGGTAACCACCCCGCCTGTGCCGAACCGGCTCTTCCCCGAGGAGTCGATCTCCAGCATAAGGCCGTCGATATCATGTACCTCTTCTATAAGCTCCGCATCCCTATACTCTTTTGGATTTTTATCGTAAATACCGTCGATATCGCTTAGAATGATCAAAAGATCCGCTCCCCATAGGTTTGCGGTAAGCGCACTTAAAGTGTCGTTATCGCCGATTTTAATCTCCTCGACACTGACGCTGTCATTCTCGTTGATGACCGGAACAACACCCTCATCCACCAGGGTGAATAAGGTATTTCTTATATGCAGGTTCCGCATATGATCCCCGAAATCTTCCCTGGATAAAAGCATCTGCCCTACATGAATTCCGTATTCACCGAAAAGCTCCTTATATGCCATCATCAGTTCCACCTGTCCGATGGCGCAGAGCGCCTGTTTGTAATTGATGTCTTCTTTCCGGTGCCATTTATTGATGGCGCCGACGCCGCAGATCCCTGCGCCGGAAGATACTATTATGATCTGTTTTCCCTGCTTCCTGAGATCATGGAGTTGTTCGACTATATTGTGCATTGCAGCCTTGTTGACAGCGCCGTGTTCATCTGATAATGTCTGACTGCCGATCTTGACGACTACTTTCCTGCTTTCATTTATGACCTCTCCTGCTGTGCTCATAATGTGATCTTTGCCTTCTTTCCTGTTTGTTCATTAACTAACTTTTGTGTATCTTTATTCTGATGCCGCTGCTTCTTCGTTTGTTCTTTCCTTCAGTGAAATATAATCTCTGCGTTTTGCCACGCTCACATAAGCCGGACGAATGATCTTGCCTCCGTTGATCAGTTCCTCCATTCTGTGGGCACTCCATCCTGAAATCCTGGCGATAGCAAAGATCGGAGTAAAGAGCTCCAGAGGCAAATCCAGCATGTGGTAGACCAATCCACTGTAGAAATCCACATTGGCGCTGACGCCTTTATAAATCTTCCGCTCATTGCCGATTACCACAGGAGCAAGCCTTTCCACAAGGGAATAAAGCCCGTATTCCTCTTCCATACCTTTTTCTTCGGACAGTTTCTGTACGAAGGATTTTAGTATATTCGCCCTGGGATCCGACAAGGAGTAGACTGCGTGGCCCATGCCGTAAATAAGACCGGCTTTATCAAAGGCTTCTTTATTAAGCAGGGCTTTGAGATAACCGCTGACCTCTTCCTCACTCTCCCAGTCTTTGACCTCAGCCTTCATATCTTCAAACATCTGTATGACTTTGATGTTTGCTCCGCCGTGCTTGGGTCCTTTGAGGGATCCCAGCGCCGCAGCAATGGTAGAATATGTGTCTGAGCCGCTGGAGGTCACCACATGGGTTGTAAAGGTTGAGTTGTTGCCGCCGCCGTGCTCGGCATGGAGGATCAGAGCCACATCCAAAATACGGGCCTCCATTTCCGAATATTTACTGTCCGGTCGAAGCATGTGAAGTATGTTTTCTGCCGTGGAAAGCTCCGGTTTAGGCGTATGGATTACCAGGCTGTTACCTTTTAAATAATGGTTGTAGGCCTGATACCCGTATACGGCAAGCACTGGGAAATTTGCAATCAACTGAAGGCACTGGCGCATCACGTTAGGCAAGGATATATCATTTGCATTATTGTCGTAAGCAAACAATGTAAGCACACTTCTCAGCAGGGAGTTCATCATATCTCTGGTGGGAGCTTTCATGATCACGTCACGGACAAAGTTTGTCGGAAGTGTCCGGTACCCCGCCAGTGTTTCAGTGAACCTGCAAAGTTCATCCCTTGTGGGCAGCTCCCCAAATAGAAGTAAGTAAGATACCTCTTCGAATCCGAATCTGTTTTCCTCAATGATGCCTGAAATGATCTTCTCAACATCGATGCCTCTGAAAAAAAGCTTCCCTTCAGTAGGCACCAATTGATCCCCTTCTTTAGAAAAAGACTGTATCTCTGAAATTTCGGTAAGCCCCGTTAAAACACCTTTCCCATTGATGTCCCGAAGTCCCCGCTTTACCTCAAATTTGCCGTAAAGCTCCGAATCTATCATGCTCTTATCTTTACACAGCTTAGTAAGGTCCAATATATTCTGTGTGATCTCCGAATACGCATTTTTGCCTTGCATGATCTTGCCCTCCATGTATAGACATATAAACACACATGCGATAACAGCCCCCATGCAGTCCTGTACGTCCGTTTTGTTAGCTATTTTACCACAGCTTGTAAGCGATAGGCAACTATTTAGATGCGGGGAGAATCCAAAACGCCTACAAACACTTACTCACATAATATGATCAAAAGCAACGGTTTTGATAATATTAGTAAATTTCCGTTGCTTTTAGCCCTAAAAATGTATGTAAAACCTTAAAAAAGCAACGGAAAAGAGAGAAAAGGTTGTATTCTGTTGCCTTTTCAGCGAAAAAGGCATCGGAAATCATATAATTCTTAAAAAATCCGTTGCTTTTGGGAGCAAAAAGAGCAGCAAAAGCCATAAAAGGCAACGGAAATTTGGAGGAAAGGTGTTTTCCGTTGCCTTTGTCCGCTTGGAACCTTCCATTTATCAGTCAGGGCAGCTGACATCTACACATACGAAAATGACGAAACGCAGCTTTAAATATCTACGCTACTCATCGGTCAGTACCTTGCCAAGAAGCGTGCTGAGTGTAAAGCTTACGACGTGACTGTTTCCAGGAGGCAATGGGACGCCTGCCTCCCCAAACTCTCCGCAGCCTCTGCTGCTACTATTAAGGGTATGAAAGATAAAGAGAATTTCAGCTTTGTTTCAACTGCTTAAGTAATAACGACTATAAATGTGATATTTTTCAAATGACCTTGTATAAGTTGATATGGTTATCTAAGAAAGGACATTTTTATAAGTTAGTGACACCTTGCAGATGCGTATACTAATAAATAATGTCGATATTTTGTTTATTTGTATAATCGTTATAGCAGGAGACTGTATTGTCCGAACATGGGCAATACAACGGATAATACTACCGTACCTACCACAAGGGCCATGAGCACCGTCATTGTGGGCTCGATGAGAGTGGTGAGCAGTTTAGTCTGAGCCTCGGTCTGAGTTTCGTAGAGTTCGGCCATTTTATCCAAAACGATGTGGATCTCTCCGGATTCCTCAGCCACGCCGACCATAGAGATCAGCAGGGAATCGAATATGGGATAGCGGCGCATGGAAGCGCTGATGGCTACGCCCATTTTCACATCTTCCAGCACTTTTGTGAAAAAATGTCGCAGATAAGTATTTGATACCACCCTTGCAGCCACCGAAAGAGCATAAATGATCTCTACTCCTGCCCCCGTAAGGGACGCCATTACCCGGCTGAATCTTGATATATACAGTTTGTACTGTATTTCTCCGATCAAGGGAAGCTTCAATGCAAGCCGGTCCGTATTCTGCCTGAAGCTGTGAGAGTTTCTGCGCCCGTAAGAATATGATACAACAACTGTCACAACAACGAAGGCAAAAATATACCAGTAGCTAATAAATATATCCGAGCTTCCCATTACCAATCTGGTCAAAAGGGACATCTCCTGTCCGAACTGGCTGAACATATTGGAAAACGTAGGCAATACCACCAAGTTAAGAACGATGACGGCGGCCAGGGTTATGCAAAGCAGAAAGACCGGATAACTCAAGGCGCTCTTCACCTTTTGAGTCAGGGCGATCTCGCTTTCCAGTATTCTGGATGCCCTGTGGAAGGCTTCGTCCATTTTGCCGTCTATCTCACCTGCAGAGATGATGCTTGTGGTGACTTCGTTGAATGTGCGGAATTTAGCCATGGAGGCGGAAAGAGGCCGCCCCGAATGCAGGTCTTCCTGAAGTTCTAAAAGTATCTTTTTTGCTCGTCTGTCCTTCTCCTGGAGTATGAGCACCTGCATGCAGGTAGTAAGGGACACTCCTGCCCTGATCATGACGGCAAACTGTTCCAAAATACCCAGGACCTTCTTCCCCTTGAGCTTGACCTTATGGATGTCCTTTTCCATTATCTCGATGCTATTCAGGCCTTTTCCGCCGGATCTTGCTCCTGCACGCACTACAGAAGAGCTTTTATCCTGCTCCTTGACTGAAAGAGGAATAAGCCCCCGGCTTTTTATAGCCGAGATGGCCGAAGCTTTATTTGAGGCTTCAATACTGCCTGATTGTTTCTTTCCCGTGGGATCCACGGCGCGATAGTTGTAGTTCAAAGCTCTTCTCCCGCTACTGTATGCTTGCGTACAGCTTCAGCATCTCTTCGTATGTAGTAATACCCTGCAGCACCCTTATCCTCGCATTTTCATAAAGGGTTATCATCCCCTCATCAACTGCCGCTTGCTTTATGTCGTCGATGCTGACCCTGTCATATATAGCTTTCCGGATTTTGGCGGTCACCGGCATGATTTCATGGATGGCTGTCCTGCCTTTATAACCCGTATGGTTGCAATAGCTGCAGCCCTCTCCTTTATATAGGATCAACTCCTCCTCAATGCTTCCGCTGCTTTCGAGGATCTGCCGCTCCTCTTTGGAAGCAGTATATGATACTTTACACCTGGGACAGATCTTTCTTATAAGTCTTTGTGAGATGACACCTACCAAAGAGGCGGAGACCATGAAAGGTTCTATACCCATATCCATGAGACGGATGACGGCGCTTGGGGCGTCATAGGTATGCAGGGTGCTGAAAACCAGATGCCCTGTAATGGCGGCGGCAATGGCAAGGTCGGCGGTTTCTTCGTCCCGGATCTCTCCCACCATTATCATGTCGGGATCCTGCCTTAAAACTGAGCGGAGCACGCTCGCAAAGGTGAGTCCGGCCTTTGCGTTGATATCTACCTGGGTGATACCGGGGATAATATTCTCCACAGGGTTTTCTACAGTGATTATATTTACATCGTCCCCTCTTTTTTCCCGCAG
>JAKJCD010000079.1 GCA_022706625.1 Bacillota bacterium
TGCAATGATCAGCAGAGTGATCAAAGACAGCAGAATCGCAGCCAGGATCATGTTGGACCTTTGCTTGGACAGGCCGCATAACAAGGCGCAGCCCAGGCCTGCAGACACAGAAAAAAGGCCTGTATAAAGAAACCCCGCCGGCGAGGTTTCCTCAAAACAGGCTATTTTTATTATGACCTCCATATAAATAATCGCTGCCGGGAAAAAAAGGTATAGTGTTAGGGGCATTTTTTTACCCTCTGCTTTTACTGATATGATCTCTGTTATTATATATATAATCCAATTATTATAAAACACATTAATAAATACCGTATAGTATCCGCCTGCTCATAAGGATATTTATCTTCTAAATCAGGTTTTTATCAATGTATTTTGTCAATCTGCCGAGACAATTAACGTAACATCCGAACTCATTGTCATACCAGCCGAATATTTTTGCGTGGGTGACGGGCAGGTTAAGATCCTGCGCTGCATCAATCCCATAGTTCTTCAGCGTTGCCACATCCAGTGACAAAAATCCTGTCCGGGTGTGGTTCTCATGTCCTTCGATGACAATGGCCGCTTCCCGTCCCATCAGGTCTGTGGATACATTTTGAGCGTCGCTGTAAACAAGCAGCCCCTTTTGAGCCCCTGCGGCAGCCTTGCGGTATAAATCATTAAGAAAATTGCGATTTATTACCGGATCCCCGTTGCCCGAAAGTTCAGTCCGGAAAGTCAAATTCAGAGAAATCAAGGAAACCGTGCTGGTAGGGACCCTTATAGAATCGGCCATAAATCCCACCCTTTTTATTTCCGGCAAGACATCCTCCAGCGCGATGGCTGCTCCTGTAGAGGTGGGAATAATATTGTTGAATACCGAGCGATTTCTGCGCAGATCTTTGCTGCCTGCTTCCGGGGGAGCATCAAGTATGTTTTGATTATTTGTAGCTGCATGGACGGTAGTCATGGAGGCGGTTATGATCCTTGCCGTTTCTTCGGTATCGAGCAGCGGCTTTACCATGTGGGCAAGCCCTGTGGTAGTACAGCTTGCAGCGGAAATGATATGATGCTTCATGGGTGTGTAGATGAAATGATTGACCCCGTAAACCAGCATCGTGCTGTCTTCCGGTATTTTTTGCGTTGAATTTCCAAGCTTAAAAGGTGCGCTGACTATGACCTTTTCTGCTCCGGCTTCCAGATGGCCTCTAAGACTCCCTTTAGGATGGTCCGCAGGCAGGGATGGATCGAGAAATTTACCCGTGCAGTCCACCACAATTCTCGCCCCATTTTTTGACCAATCAATATCCCTTGGGTTCCTTGCCTTTTTCAGTATCCTAACCGGGATCCCATTCATTTCTATAATACATTCGGATTGATCCAACACCTTAACATCGCAGCTTTTTCCCGAGACCCCGTAAAGGAAGCGGTCCAGCGTCCCATAGGTTGAATCCGTTGTAAGATACTGTATGATATCATCGATTTTTTTTCCTATTTCCCGGCCTGCATTGATGACTATGCCGTCGTAGTATTTAAGGTTAAGGTGATTCCACAGTGTCAACTTCCCTATCCTGCCGACTCCGTTGATCCCCAGCATCCTTTTGTTTGGTAGATTCATGTTCATTTTTTCCCTCCCGTTTTTTATTTCCGGTCTCGCTTTTTACCGATTCATCAGATCTGCAACTCCGTCCTGATCTCATAATGCCCTTCATAAACATTGCCAGCATCACCGTCTATTGATATTGCATCACCTGCAGCAAGTTCATGACCGTTTATGACGCAGGTCTTTTCCTCCTCATTTACTCTCAGTCCTTTGCAGTTGACAATGCATACCTTTCCCAATCCTGCGGCAGCAACTGCAGCATGAGATGTGGTCCCGCCCTTCCCTGTAATCAGACCGTCACAGTTGAAAATCAACGGAATATCATCAGGAACCGTATCCGGCCGCACCAGTATTACCTTGCCTGTGTGATCTTTTTGTTTAAACACTTTAAGGTCTTTCATATCAAAAGCAAGGACTCCCGAAAGCACGCCGCTGCTTACGCCTATTCCCCGCCCTACAAGCTTCATTTCAGAACTTGGCTTCACGAAAGCATCCATTGACTTCTGCTTCTTGAAATTCTGATTCCTGGTCTGCAATATATACAGGTCCTCGGCCCTGTCTGATTCAAAAGTGAACTCCATCTCCTGATGAACGAAACCGTGTTGTTCGATAAGCTGTGTCGCATAAACTACAAGAGCCTCATAAATGCGGGGGAATGCGGATTCGAGGGAAAGGCTGCTGTCTATATTGTATTTCTTGCGTTGGTTTTCTGTAATGGGCAGGGTGTTTACAAGCCCTGCCACCACATCTTCACCCTGGCTGCACAGAGCAAAGTCGCCGTAAAGGTTAACACCCGAATGTCCGTTAAATGGGCTGTTGGTAAACACCACTCCTGTCCCTGAATTCGTTGAAAGGTTCCCCAGCGCCATTTGCTGGACAAGCACGGCTGTGCCCCATTCATCTGCCACCTGCATATGATTGCGGTAATAAACAGCACTCTTAGAGGACCAGGATTCCAGCACGCTTTTGATCGACTGTTTAAGCTGGAGAAAAGGATCGTTTTCAATCTCTATGCCCTTATCCGAAAGCAGTCCTTTATAGTCGTAAGCTATCTTCTTCATCTGCTCTTCCGTAAACTGGATTTTAAGCTCCACGCCCCAGCGATCTTTATGATCCAGTATGATCCGATCAAAAGTATCCCTTTCAATGCCGTAAGCCATGCCCCAGCTTTGAAGAAATCGCCTGTAACAATCCCATGCCGTCCAGCCGTAGCCTTTTCTCAGGCTCAGTCTTTCAGCAATCTCATCGTTCATCCCAACATTCAAAAATGTTTTCATAGCCCCCGGCATCGAAATGGAAGAGCCCGAGCGCACGGAGAAAAACAAAGGATTTTCGGGATCTCCATAGTTTTTCCCTGCAAGCTTCTCGATATGCTTTATATTATTCATTATCATCCTGCTGAATTCATGGTTGATATGAGGATGGCTATAAATGATATCCTTATGCCTAAAAACCTCCGTTGTCAGTACAAAACCCGAAGGCACGGGGAAACCGTATCGGATAAGCTTTTTAAGGAAAAATGCCTTGGCTCCCAAAAAAACAGGATTATCCATCTCTTCGGATGTTTGGCTCAAAAGGCTGAAGGTGAGATCGGGATCATAGGTCATCATGCTTTCGATGAACGAATGTGAATAAGTATCCAGCATGTTTCTCAGGTTGCCCAGCGTATTTGTGATAAAGTTGTCTAAATCCTGTACTAAAAAAGCGGAAGCAAGGTTATCCCGTAAAAACTTCTCGGATTCCATATAATAGCTTTGGCGCTCTTCTGTCTCGGTCCGGCCCTCGGCGGATGAAAAGATCCGTGGGATGATCCGTTTAAGAGCACTTTCATAAACATCAAAAAAGTACTCGTTTATGATCTGCTTTATATCCTGGGCCATAAACTGAAATATGTTCATGTATTGATCCAGGGAGAAGCTTGGGGAGGTCAGGCTGTATTTCAGCATATCAAGGTGGGAATTGAACCCCTGATTATAAATGCCGTCCAATTCCAGGCCGATGCGGAACAACTCAAGTACATCGTATATATGACGGAAGGTTCTTGCCGTTATATATTCCGGATTAACAGTATGCAAAAGCTCCACCATGAGTTTAGCTGCCGTCTTCTCCAAGCGGTACGTCATTCCCAGAGCCTCAAACTTAGGTTCAATATACTGGCCGTACATGGAAGGTATGCCCGCTGCGATATGACGTTTATAATATATGTTTTCCAGAGCCTCGCTCTGTTTAGGATCCAGTATTACTTTTTTCAGCTTATTCATAAACTCATAAATCTGCTGTATCGCTTCTTTAGTTTTATGGTTTTCGAGGTTTTCTTTGAGTATATTAAGATTCTCATTGGAACAAAGTCCGCTGCTTCTCATAACGGAAAGAACATCCTCAGATTCGAGAGAATACTTCTCCGTGAGCAGGATATGGACCTGGAAGATATAAAGTACTCGTTTCTTTTCCCGCTCGCTCCCAACGGATATTTTCGCCAGCGCATTTTCTATATTTTCTATCTCAGCTGAAAGCAGCATCTTTGGTGTCATGTCCATCCGATCGCAGAGCGCCTTCATAATTTCATTTACGGATATAAACCACTCGTTCTCCTGATCGAGCCATTCATATACATCTTCCGGCACCGATCCGTAAAGCCGCTCCTTGGAGCCGTCGAACCAATACTCGATGATTTTGCCGGTCAACAGGATATGTGTATTGTTGCTCTCCGTATGGGTTTGCTTCCTCAAAAAATGGATCAGTCTGTCTTTACGCATCGACAACTCATCGATTGCGGTCGATATCTCCCTCAGCCTTCCCTCAGCTCCGATATCCCTGAAATAGACGGGGAATATCCTCGCAAGCTGTTTCATCTCACGATAGACCGGTTCGATATCCGCATTGAGAAGTTTTGTCACATCCCTTTGGAAAAGATCTGTGTCGGAAATAAAGATCCCGCCAAGCTTCAGATTTACGATGAGTGCAGCAAGGAGCTCCCTCATTGCCGATGGCGCATATTCAATGAGTTCAAGCCATACTCTGATATTCTTCACATGGCTTGTGTTGATTCTTATCTGCCAATCACTGTTCAGGGTCATAGCCCCGGGGGAATGAAAGCCCAGTTTTACTAACCCTTTAATAAAATAACTGATAATAGCCTGGTTCCCGGTATCGATGATTCCCTTGCCTAAAGTCGTAATGCAATCTAAAACAGTACCGCCGTGCTCTTCGCCCAGCTCTTGAAACTGTTCCATAATAGTATCTAAAAACCCCGTAATATCGTCTTCATCCAGTTCTGTAAAAACATTGCGCAGGTTGCGGTTCATGTCATAGAGCAGGTGGTCGTTTAAGTGTGACATCCCCGGCAGATGCAACAAGTAGTATAAATAATAGATAGTTTCCAAATAAGAATCGAACCGCTCGGTAAAGCTGCGAAAATAATTTGAAATATCGTTATAGAACATCAGGTTGCTGATTTTTTTCCAATCATCAGCTTCGGCAAGTCCTTCTCTGAGTTTTTTAAAAAACGGCTTTCCGAGTTCAGCGATGCTTGCGGCATCCATTTGATGAAACAGATGCCTTTTAGCCTGATACCATTCGTCTATTTTTGCTGTGGATTCCCAATAGTCGATGCAGCGCAACAGAATATCGGCGGTCAGCTCTGTTAAGGCCTGTTCAAAATCCGGAAGCCGTGCGATCTTATTGAGATATGTCTTGAAGTATCCGGAATTTCTGATATACAAAAGCTCATGCTTCGTTACTGTAGCACGTATCAACTCTATGCAGCGCTTTATTATCGTTTCTGGGAATTCCTCCAGATTTGCCAGCCGGTCTATATATTTGATCAAAGTTTTAATGAGCAGCTCCCTTGCGCTCTCATCCATTTCCGAATCGAAGAGTCCGATAAAAATATCCACCATTACAGAAAGCGCACGCTCCGATTCCGCCACCGAATTATAGAACCAAAGATCGGTCAGACATATACTATGAAGGGAATCTATGACATACAGGTCGTTTCTGTATTTATGATTGAGCTCGGTTATAAACTCTTTAGTTCGCTTGTTTATTCCCCATTTGGAACTTGAAAGATCTATAAACCATTGCTGTTCTTCCGGTATTTCAATTTCGACCTCCCTGGTCCGTGCCAGGTTCGCCTCTAAAGCTTTTGATAAAAAGCCTTCCGCCATTTTAACTCTCCTGTAAATCGGCGGGACCTTTCACCCGGTCCGGCCTTTTAACTTATTATAACACAACCTTCGGCTAAGGGTAAAAGCTTCTTTGGTTGAAAAAACAATCTAAATATTGTGCGATTTATGCCGATAATGCTATAATATTGCCATTAAACGTCGTTGCGGCGAATTTGGCAGCGGATTTGTCAAATCAACTGTATTTTGGGAGGAATGCACATGAGATATGTACCGATAAACTGTATAAGAGAAGGCATGTTATTAGGCGATAACCTTTATAATACTATCGGCAACCTGATGCTTTCCAAGGGCCAGATCCTTACCCCCGATTTGATTAGCGCAATAAAACGCCAGAAGTTCAACGGCATTTACATAGACGATGATATTTCCAAGGACATAGAGGTCATCAATCTTATAAATGATAAGCTCAAGGCTGATTCGGTAAAAGCCATAAGAGATACTTTTATTTATGCCGAAAGAAAAAGCAGAATAAGAAAAAAGGATATTGAAATCGCAAAATCCCAAATTAAACTTATTGTGGATGAAATTTTCGATAATAAGGATCTTATGGTAAACATGGTCGACTTAAAAGCCTTTGACGATTATACATATTACCACTCGGTAAATGTGGCGGTTTTATCCATTGTTCTTGGTGTCGCACTTGATTTCGGTAAGGATGAGCTATGTGTTTTAGGCTTTGCTGCATTACTTCACGATATCGGTAAAGTCTTTGTAGACAAAACAATACTCAATAAACCTGATACTTTGACTGAAATGGAATTTAAGAAAATGAAATCCCACTGCCTTTTGGGCTACAATTATATAAGAAAAGAATTTGGCGTACCCATCGAGGCTTATTTGGGCATATTAGACCACCATGAAAAATACGGAGGCGGCGGCTATCCCAACGATATCAAAGAAAACGAGATCTCGCTTTATGGAAGGATCATCGCAATAGCGGATGTCTATGATGCCCTGACATCTGAGAGGCCTTACCGTAAAGCCATGCTTCCGTCAGAGGCTATGGAATATGTAATGGGGGCGACAATGTCCTACTTTGATCCGAATATCGTAAGCATATTTGTGCGCAAGATCGCTCCTTACCCCATAGGGACCTGTGTCAAGCTCAGCAACGGCCTGGTGGGCATCGTAATGGAAAACTACGAAGAGCTTAACCTGCGGCCGAAGGTCAGGATTTTTCAGGATGGCGATAAGAAAATAAAACCCTACGAAATCCAGCTTTCCGATCACCAGTCTTTGAATGTGACAGTTGTTGAATTGATTTAATGATGTTTTCCGGGTACTCCATACTCAAGGTAAACTACTTAAACAAATGCTCCCTTCATTAGTTAAACGCTAATTTGAAGGGAGCATTATCCTGTGTTTTCAGCTGCCGATCACCCTGCCGTAAGAGTATACTTGACCTTATCTCCGCTGATATCGATCAAAGCACCTTTTAGCGAACCTTGATCGTAGTCGCTTCCCGGATTAACGCAAATGGTTCTGCCAATTTTAGAAATACCGCGGCATTCGTGTATGTGACCGCCTAAAGCAAGCAAAGGCTGGTATTTTTCAATTGCGGTTCGAACAGCTTTGCTCCCGATATGATCCATTGCCAGTTCTCCCCCGTCTACGACCGGTGATAAATCCTCGTTGTAGATCACACCCACATCGCAGTCGGTATCATAGGGGGGAATATGTATATTGAAAATACATTTATCCATGTTAATCACATCAGCAGCCAATGCGTCGATTTTCTCAGCCAGCTCATCTTCCGGGATATCTCGCGGATACTTAAAAGGAGAAGGGATCGCATAAGGCAAAGACAGCACCTCACAATCCAACAGTCTGAGTACCTTGCCTCCTCCATTTTGGATATAAGCGGCACCGTCAAGGATACTGTCGATATAGTCTGGGTCATCATTGCCGGGCATCACGATACATGGCACATCATGAGCTTTAAGTCTTTCGTCGGCCATTTTGATCCATCCCTCCAGCACTGATGAGGTTTGCTCTTTGGTTATTCTTTTGGCATCATCCTCCGAATATCTATCCAACTCCGCCTCTGTGACAATTATGGTGTAGAATCCGGCATTCCTTAGGTTTCTTATTAATTTCACCACCTCAAGTTCTTTCTTGATTTTTACCGTTGAGCCATAGTAAGTGGCTTCATAAACGCCTCTGGCTGTTTTTATTATGGGAACGACCATTTTCCCTGATAGGTCTCCCCCGCAGATCAAGGCATTGGCTCCGTAAAACTTTGCTGAATTCAGAAATTTTCTGAAACATGTTTCTCCTGCATGCAGGTCTGTTGCATAATATAATTTCACTTTAACCATCCTTTCCATACGATACTATTCAACGCGATGCATTTCTTACGGCTGCTGATGAGATCCTCTCATCGGCATGAATATCCGATACTCTATTCAGAAGGTATTTCCATGAACTGATACTTCAATTCAATACCTTTGACCCGATTTCTGGCCCTTGAAGAGAAGTAGATGATCAGGCCGGCTACAGCAATACCAAAAGATACGATAAGCATTGTGGAGGGGAGATCCCCGCGCATGAAAGGAATAATCAAATACCAGCAGATTGCTATGCTAATAATTGTTGTGAAGAATCCCAGGATTGAGACCAATGGTATCCCGAAAATCCGAATTTTGACTATCGGGGGCGAGGATTCGTAA
>JAKJCD010000007.1:0-2690 GCA_022706625.1 Bacillota bacterium
CCAGTAATAAAACAAGAACTTTTATGCTGATTGCAAAGGCAATATTTTGTTTGACTATTCTAAGGGTCATTTTTGCTATCCTAATTGCAATCGGAACTTTTGACGGCTCATCCGTCATGATAACCACATCGGCAGCTTCTATTGCGGCATCAGAACCTAAGCCTCCCATTGCGATCCCAACATCAGCCCTTGCCAATACAGGGGCATCATTTATACCGTCTCCTACAAATGCCAGTGTCCTTCCTGCCTGTTTCCCTGAGATCATATCCTCCAAAACCGCCACTTTATCCGGCGGAAGCAACTCGGAATATACCTTTTCTATTCCCAATGCCTTGCCGATATCTTCGGCCACGGCCCTGTTATCACCCGTCAGCATGACTGTATGCCTGACCCCTTCCGCCTTCAGAAGTTGAAGGGCCCTTTGTGAGTCTTCTTTGATCTCGTCAGCAATTGATATAAAACCGGCATAACTGCCGTCAAAGGCGATGTGAACGGCAGTTCCGTCAGGCATCTGCCTTTGGCCCGCTATTTCTATGCCATTCTC
Organism: Bacillota bacterium; assembly: GCA_022706625.1. GTDB lineage: Bacteria > Bacillota > Clostridia > Peptostreptococcales > Anaerovoracaceae > UBA1426. The sequence continues at coordinate 545 of JAKJCD010000007.1, forward strand.
CTTCATAAATCCTTCATTGCCGGCGATCACCTTGCGCCCGTCAACGTTTGCAGATAAACCACGGCCTGCGATCTCTTCCACATCCTTTACCCTTTCAGCAGCTATACCTTTTCCGTATGCATTAACGATCGAAAGAGAAATCGGATGCTGTGAAAGACTCTCGGCATGGGCGGCAAATTCCAGCAGTTCTTCTTTACTCATGTTAACAGGTTGTATTTCTCTTACACTGAAAACTCCTTTTGTAAGTGTCCCGGTTTTATCAAAGGCTACCGTCTCCGTAAGGGCCAGAGCCTCCAGATAGTTTCCGCCTTTGACAAGGATGCCTTTTCTCGAAGCTCCTCCGATGCCGCTGAAAAAGCTTAGGGGAACAGATACTACCAATGCGCAGGGGCATGATACCACTAAAAAGATCAACGCTCTGTAGATCCAATCGTTAAAAACAGCCCCGGGCACCAGCAAGGGAGGCACAATAGCAAGAAGCACGGCTATTACGACCACTACGGGAGTATAGTAATAGGCAAACCTTCTTATAAAGCTCTCCTTGCGTGATTTTTTGTTCCCCGATTTCTCCACTAAATCAAGTATCTTGCTTGCCGTCGACTCCCCGTATCCTTTAGTTACTTCAGCAGTCACCACTCCGTTCAGGTTGATGCAGCCGGCAAGTATCACGCTTCCTTCTGAAACCGTCTGTGGAAGGGATTCCCCGGTCAAAGCGGAGGTGTCGATCATGGAATTCCCCTCAATCACCCTTGCGTCTAAAGGGATCCGTTCCCCGGGCTTTATTACAATAATATCACCCACAATGACTTCTTCGGAAACCACATTGACAAGATCGTTGCCTCTTTTTACATTGGTATGATCCGGCCTTATATCTAAAAGAGCTCTTATTGACCTCCTCGATTTATCCTCCGCACGGCTTTGGAACAGTTCGCCGATCTGATAAAAGAGCATGACCGCTACCGCTTCGGCATATCCTTTCACAAAAAAAGCTCCTATTGTGGCCAAGCTCATAAGGAAATTTTCATCAAATACTCTGCCCTTAAAAATGTTTTTTACTGCTTCCGTTACCACATCATACCCCGCCGTTAAATATGCTGCTATAAATACGGCAAGCCTGATTATTTTGGGTTCGGGAGGCAAAAAAAATGCTGCCGCCAGCATGGCTCCCGCAATTATGATTCGATATAATTGTTTATTCATATTCGATTCCCTGCCTATTTATTAAACTCCAACTTTTAGCCTTACTTTTAGTATTTAATTTTCGCAAATATGTTCAAGGCCTTTTTCAAAAATTTGCTTAACATGATCATCTGCCAAGGAATAAAAGACAACTTTTCCTTCTCTCCTGTATTTCACAAGGTTTGCCTGACGCAGAGATCGCAGTTGATGAGATATGGCTGATTTCGTCATATTCAGCAAAACCGCAAGATCGCATACGCACATCTCGTTCTCATCCAGAGCCCACATTATCCTTGCTCTTGTACTGTCACCCAGAACTTTAAAGAAATCCGCCAGATTATACAACATTCCCTCGTCCGGCATTTTCTCCCTCACGCGATCAACAATATCGGCATGAAGAACATCGCAATCGTAAAAAATATCTTCTTGCTGCATTTCCTTCTCCTGTCTTTAGCAAAGCAAAGTATCGCACAGATACAGTTGAACGATTGAGTAACTGTTCAACTATTGATTATTATACTTGCTGCTGGCAAGTTGTCAAGTATTCTTTTCAAAAAAAGAATCGGATATGTTGTGCAGAAGAAAGCAACATATTTTGCAGTTATTACATAGCTATAGCCAACAGACTTCCTGCCATCACCATCATCCCTGCAATGAGACCGTAGATTGCGATGTGATGCTCTCCGTACTTTTCGGCGGTAGGCAGCAGCTCATCCAGTGAAATATAAATCATGATCCCTGCTATGATCGAAAAAGTAAAACCGAACATGGCCTCGTTAAAAAATCTCATAAGAAGAAAATACCCCAGAATAGCCCCCAGAGGTTCAGAGAGCCCGGAAAGAAAAGATAGCTTAAAGGCCTTTTTTTTGCTTCCTGTGGCAAAATATACAGGGACAGAAACAGCGATACCCTCAGGTATGTTATGGATAGCAATAGCTGTTGCTATACTGACCCCGAGGGCAGGGTC
>JAKJCD010000007.1:2778-28142 GCA_022706625.1 Bacillota bacterium
TATAGCCAGGGCAGAGAACAACCCCATCCTCATCAGTTCCGTTTTCCCGCCGTTTATTCTTTTCGCCTCGGTCATCTCTGCTACATCCCGCATCTCATGGGGATTTTCTCCGCTGGGTATCATTTTATCGATAAAAGCCATGATCAGGACCCCTGCAAAAAAGGCGAGGGTCGTATATGCATATCCTCCGGGATAACCGTATATCGATTCCAACGAGTCTCTGGCTTTAACGAAAATCTCTACCATGGATACATAAATCATCACACCGGCGGAAAACCCCAAAGCAGCCGCAAGAAATCTTGTATTTGTCTGCTTTGTATAAAAAGCAAGAGTACTTCCGACCCCGGTGGACAATCCGGCCAATAGAGTCAGTCCGAATGCCAGCATCAGATTTTGATTACTTATATCCATATTGTTCCTTTTATTTTTTCAGTGAGCCGAGTATTCCCCTGATCAGGCTCCTGCTCACCTCTCTGCCTATGGTTGTGATTACCGCATTTGTGGCTTTTTCCATCGGCGTCATTCTTTGATAACCGCTGCCTTGAGTCCTTTTTTTTGCCCCTGAGCTGCCGCCTTTTGAGCTTTGCTTTTGTATTTCATACTGCTCCCATTGCCTTTGCTTCTCTAAACGCTGTTGTTCCTCGATTTCGGCGGTCCGCTGCTTTTCTGCGCGGACCTGTAATATCTCATAAGCCGATTCGCGGTCAATAGCGGACGAATACTTCTCTTTAAGCGGTGAGCGTGAAATGAGCATCAGTCGAACAGCCGGATCCAGGCTCCCAAAGGAGCTTTGCGGCGGCAGTATGAGCGCTCTTTCAACTACAGAAGGACGCCCTTCACCGTCGAGGAATGAGACCAAAGCCTCTCCTGTACCAAGCTCAGTGATGGCAGTGGCTGTATCGAATCCGGGATTCACCCGGAAAGACTCGGCGGCTGCCTGGACAGTTTTCAATTCTGACGGGGTATAAGCTCTTAGGGCATGCTGCACCCTGTTACCCAGCTGGCTCAGAACGATTTTGGGCAAGTCCATGGGATTTTGCGTGATAAAGTATACCCCGACTCCTTTTGACCGAACAAGGCGAACGACCTGCTCGATTTTCTGAAGCAATGATTTCGGAGTATCATTAAAAAGCAGATGTGCCTCATCAAAGAAAAAAATCATCTTGGGTTTAGGCATATCCCCCACTTCAGGCAGGGATTCGTATAGTTCTGACAACATCCATAAAAGAAATGTTGAATAAAGATACGGCGTCTGGAACAGCCTTACACTGTCTAAGATGTTGATATAGCCCCGACCGTCAGGATCCGTTTTCATCCAATCGGAAATATCAAGCTCAGGCTCACCAAAAAACAAATCTCCGCCCTGATCTTCCAGAGCAAGGAGGCTCCGTACGATTGCCCCGATGGTCTGTACGGATATATTGCCGTATTTGAGTGTAAACTCTTTTACGTTTTCTCCCACATACTGCACCATAGCTTTTAAATCTTTAAGATCCAAGAGCAAGAGCCCCCTGTCGTCGGCAATGCGAAACACTATATTAAGAACGCCGCTTTGTACTTCATTGAGGGCTAGTATCCTTGCAAGCATCAGCGGCCCCATCCTCGATACGCCCGTCCTGACAGGGAGCCCGTTTTCTCCGAAGAGATCCCAGAATTGGATCGGAAAGGATTTAAAGCGGAAATCATCTATTCCTAATATCTCCAGCCTCTCTTGTATTTTAGTCCCTCCTTCTCCGGGGAGAGCAAGGCCGGCCAAGTCTCCTTTAATGTCTGAAAGAAAGACAGGCACTCCCATAGAGCTGAAAGACTCCGCCATAACTTTCAGAGTGACCGTTTTTCCTGTGCCCGTCGCACCGGCGATCAAACCATGCCTGTTGGCCATATTAGGCAAAAGGTATACCGGAACGTCGCCTTTCCCGATTAGCAACTTATCCTCAATGTACATGGATCTGCCTCCTTCCGATCACGTCTTGATAGGGGTTATAAAAATTCGCTCTGCAATAATATCCTTTCATATATGACTAATTGTAAAAGATATCTGCCTGCCAGTCAATCAGATAGGCAGACATCGGTTCCCAACCAGTTTTATTCATGCTTTGAAAACTAATAAAGAAATATGCAGGTCAATACTTAATTTCTACCACAAGTTTGCCCAGCTCTCTAAGTTTTTTTGAGATCAGCTGGATCGCAGAAATGCGCGGCCTTACGCCTACCTGTTTAAAAATCAGCGAATCGTGAGCTTCATTGATGGCTCCTCCGATAAAGAATGTTATCACATCAGCTTCCAGCAGAAGAGTGCAGAATTTTTCTACGGGAGAGCCGCCGTCCAGGTTGTCCCTGTCCTCGTCCAGAATATTGTATGCCTGGTTCAGCATTATTGATCCCTCGGTCACTAGATCTATGCCCTCTATTTTGTATTCGGGAGGAGAACCGAAAGACCTTCCTTCCTCCACCAGCTTTACCTCTCTGCCCAACTCCCTCGATACTATATCTGTCGTCGTTGAGCCGGCTACCACATGAATGCCCGGGGTACCCATGAACTTTTCGACAATTTCCTTATCTTTTGAACGCTGTGCCGGAGGACCTGATAAGACTGCCAGCTGTGCTGCTCTGCGGCAGTGGAGGACTGCCACGGAGGAATCATCCTCATACCGGCCCCCGCACATCCGAGCCGACATCTCCAGAACTTCGCCGGGTAAGCGGTGAATATTGTGTTTGTGCCCGGATTTGCGGTTTATAAAATCTACCAGTCCTTCGGTACCTATCCCGAAAGAGGAGCCTCTTCCCAGTCCGGATTGGGTTATACCGTCCGATACGATGATCAGGCTGTCTCCCAGCTCTAATTTTCCTGTAGTTTCTCCGATCACTTCATACTCGGCAGTATGCGCCTCGGGTTTCAACGGGATCGCCAGTCCGTCTTTTATCATGACCGGATTTGGAGCTTCATAAGTATAAGCGATGAATAGTCCGTCGTTTAATATTTTGACGGCTGTAAAAGCGGCAAAAGGGATTTTTTCTTCCCTTGCACGGTGCATGGAATCCGCAACCATTTCGCTCATCCTCCGCATCGACACTCCGCAGCGATGGAGTTCCACCAAGCGATTTGCGCACGTTATCGCCGCTATATTGGCATAGACACCGGATCCTATCCCGTCGCAGAGCACAAAAAATGTACTTTCCAGTGTTCTCTCACAAATGTGGATATCGCCGCATACTATATAATTCTGTTTGGATTTCTGTTCTACGATATCTTCAATAAATTTCAAGATTCCACCCCGCCCGCGTTAAAACGGTTTTCGCCATCGTAAAGATTTGTGATCTTCTTGACCAGTTCTTCGCTTTCCGCTGTACTCTTCCCTAAATAATGAGCCATTTTTTGTGAGAAGTCTATTTGATGGTACAACAACTCCCGAACATGTTCAAGAGTTTGATTCCTGATGGCATCGATCTGATTTTTATCGAACTTCAAATCGGAAACATCGGTATAAATGCCCACATACTGCTTCTCTTCCTTAAGTGTATAAGCTACCTCGTGATATTTGATACCATCTTTCATTCGAATTGAGTCGCGGGTATTTGTGTGCCCCGATGCAAGCTGCTCAAAGCTGTCCACATCCAGCAGGCAGGAGATATGCCGGCCAAGCAGACTGTTGTTGCATGAAAACAATTCTTGAAAAGCCGGGTTCATATGCATGATATGTAAATGATCATCTAAAACGACCACACCGTTTGGACTGGTCTCTATTATTATATCCGTACGCTGTTGGGCCAGTCTGCGCATATAAGGCATGCACATATCCGGTTCGGCCATGCCTCTTGCTACTGCCATTGCATTTTCACGACAACTTTTATAGCCGCAGGCGCCGCAGTTCAGCTGTAAAGCGGGATCTCCCTTCCCTGTCTCTTCCAATATCTCGTTGATCCTGCTTTCCGAAATAGCTTCCGGAGCGACAGAAGCTGTCTCATCACGGAAATCGGTACAACAGTCGATCTCGGCGTTCCCTCTGACCTTTAGTATTGCAGTGGTACTGGCCGAAAAATCACAAAGTTCCTGCTTTCTTCGGAATCTTTTTTTCTTGGAAGGCAGGCAAGGTCCGTTAATGCATCCGCCGGAACAAAAAAGCGGTTCTACTATGTTATAACCCCATTCTTCTGCCGGGACATCCAGCAGCTCTATAACGTTTTCATTTCCGCTTATACACAGCGCATCGGCATTAGTCCCATCATAGCTGATATTTGCCGTTTTCAGCATGCCCCCTTCCAGTGGAAAGAGCCTTGCCGAACGCAGATCCCCCTCGCTTTCAAAACCGCTTTCTGAGCAGGTAGCAAGATCTATCCCCTCTTCCTCCATCCACTTTAAAAGCTCGGCGAAAGTCAAAACTCCGTCTATTATCCCTTCATGTTCCGGCCTTAGAGCCTCATGCTTTTTAGCCGCACACGGGCCAATAAACACTACGGCCCAGTCGTCTCCCAGCCTTTTCTTAAGAAGCCTCCCGTGAGCTATCATAGGTGATACGATGGGCATCAACCTGTCAATATACTCATTTCTATACTTTTCTATATAGTTTACAACAGCCGGGCAGGCCGTACAAATACTGCCTTTTTCCCTAACCTCATAGGCTTTGTCCGCAACAATGCTTGCTCCTTCCGCAGTTTCGGAAATATATGAAAATCCGAGAAGGCGCAGAGCAGAAGGGAGACGCAGGCTGCGCCAGCCGCTGAACAGAGCAGGAAAGGAAGGGGCCACGCTTGCGGCCACCTTCCGTCCTGAGGATAATAGCTCTTTTACATCATCTATACCGGACCGGATAGTTTTCGCGCCTTGAGGACACTCCCTGACACATGTCCCGCATTTTATGCAAAGCTCGTCTTGTATATAAGCCTGACCGTTGCTTACGCGAATCGCTTTAACTGGGCAGACTCTGACACAGCGATAGCAGTCTTGGCAGTTAGCTGTCAAGGTATAAATAACATTTGTTTTATCTTTATCTGTTCCGGTATGCATAAATCCTTTCCTCCCCTCAGTGGAGAGCCTTTTGTATCTCATTTACCGCCAGTTCGTAAGTGCAGTGTTCGATGGTTTTTCCGTTGACCCTTAATACAGGACCTTTCTTGCACCGCTCAGTGCAGAAGGAGGCGGTAAACTCCGTGTCGCTTTCCAGACCGTTCTCCCTCACATATTCCATGAGCCTTGTATAAAGCTCCTGGGCACCCCTGAGAAAGCAGCTGGTTCCGAAGCAAATGTTTAGCTTGAGGTTTTTATCGCCTGCAGTTTCTGTGAGAGATACATCCTCCGAATTGATCCTCTTCCGGTTGCTGTACTCAGTATGAAGCAAATGATGTGCCTGTTCCGGTGTCAATTTATCATCATAGAGTTCCTTTATATATGGATTATCCTGAGCGCTGTGGAACTGAAGCATCTTATCGTTGTCAAAGAGTTCCCGAGCACGACCCTCCACCGCAGTTTTCTCCTCGGTAATGGGCTGGCCGCCGCCGTTTACGCAGCCGCCGCAGCAAGCCATGACCTCTATAAGATCGTAGCGATCTTCCCCAATTCTTATTTTGTCTATAAGAGCTCTTGCGCTGGCAAGACCGCTGACTATAGCCAGTCTCAAATCCTTGTCGCCCATTTGTACACTCAGAGTTTTCACTCCCCCGGTGCTGATCTCTGTGAAGCCGGTCTGTATACCCTTTCCTTTGGAAAGCTTCTCAGCCGCATATCTGAGCACCGCTTCGCTGACTCCCCCTGAGCTTCCGAAAATTACCCCGGCTCCGGTTTTAAAACCATAGGGCATATCGAAGGATCCGGGTTCCAACCGATTGAATGTCAGTCCTCTCTCACGGATCATCAATGAAAGCTCCTGTGTGGTCAACACATAGTCTACGTCTTTATTCCCTTCGGCGCTGAACTCCGGCCGATTTGCTTCGTATTTCTTTGCCGTACACGGCATAATGGAAACTACCACCAGCTTTTCTCTGGAAATTTTAAGCTCATCCGTCAGGTATTCTTTTACTACTGAACCAAACATCTGTTGCGGAGAGCGGCAGGATGAGAGATTGGGAAGCATATCCGGATAGTACTGCTCCGCAAACTTGACCCAGGCAGGGCAGCATGAAGTAAACTGAGGGAGGTTTTCTCCTTTTGCCGCCCTTTCCAGGAATTCGTTGCCCTCTTCGATCACTGTAAGATCTGCTGAAAATGCAGTGTCATATACCTGATCGAAGCCCATCAGCCTTAATGCGGTGATCATCTGCCCTGTAGTTGTTGTTCCGGGTTTATATCCGAAGTACTCACCCAGAGCTACTCTGACCGCGGGTGCGATCTGTACGACTACGTATTTTTCATCATCATGCAGGGCGTCCCAAACTTCATTTATCTGATACTTTGGGATCAATGCTCCTACAGGGCAGACCTTTACACACTGACCGCAATTGACGCACTCAACCTCTCCCAAGCCTTTATTGAAGCAGGCCACAACCTCTGCATCCGCTCCTCTGTTGGCAAAATCCAGCACGCCTACCGATTGTATTTCATTGCATACTCGTACGCAGTCGCCGCATAATACACACTTGCTGGGATCCCTGATGATCGAATCCGATGAAAGATCTGCAATCTTATCCCTGTTCACCTGCTGGAAACGCACCTTGTCGATCCCCATCTGCCGAGCTATCTTTTGTAGTTTGCAGTCTCCGCTTTTAGGACAGGTGGTGCAATTCTGGTCATGGTTCGCAAGCATGAGCTCAACTATCATCTTCCGCATGTCCCTTAATTGTTTTGTATTGGTTTTGACTATCATTCCGTCTGCGGGAGGCGTAGAGCATGCAGGGATCACACCGCCGCCTTCGAGCTCGACCATGCACATGCGGCATGCGCCGTAAACGCTCATATCCGAATGATAGCAGAAGGTGGGCAGATCTATCCTTGCCTTCCGTACCAGTTCCAGAAGATTTCTCTCTCCTTCAATCGGAACTGACATTTTATCTATTGTAACAGTCTGTTTTTTATACATGGGAGCCACCTCTCTATCCTACTAAAACGGCGTCAAACTTACAGCTTTCTATACAAACGCCGCACTTAATGCACTTATCTCTGTCAATAACGTAAGGTACGCCTTTTGCACCTTCGATAGCCCCAACCGGACATTTCTTTGCACATACGCCGCAACTCTTGCACTTCTCTTCCTCTATCCGGTATTTCTTAAAAGCTTCACATTGATTGGCAGGGCAGCGACCTTCGAAAACGTGCGCATTGTATTCGTCTCTGAAATACTTCAGAGTCGAGAGCACGGGGTTGGGAGCTGTTTTACCAAGTCCGCACAAAGATCCTACCTTAACGACTTGTGCCAATTCCTCCAAAAGGCTAAGGGTCTCGGCTTTGGCCCGCCCTTCAACGATGTCCGTCAGAAGATTCAGCATTTGCTTGGTCCCCTCCCGGCAAACCACGCACTTCCCGCAGGATTCGCTCTGGGTGAACTGCATAAAGAACCGGGCCACCTCAACCATGCAGGTTTGCTCATTTATCACGACTAAACCACCGGAACCGACCATCGCTCCGACTGATTTCAAGTTCTCATAATCCAGAGGCAGATCGAGATGTTTCTTTGTCAGGCATCCGCCGGAGGGTCCTCCGATCTGCACTGCTTTAAAGTCCAAACCGCAAAGCGTACCGTCGTCATTTAACACGCCGCCGCCGATGTCGCCTATGATCTGCCTCAGTGTAGTCCCGAAAGGCACCTCGATAAGTCCAGTATTTGCCACATGCCCTGTAAGAGCAAAGGTCTTTGTGCCGTTTGATGTGGCTGTCCCGATGGAGGAATATGCTTCCGCACCCATCTGCATGACTACCGGAACGTTGGCAAAAGTCTCAACATTGTTTATCACCGTAGGTTTGCCAAAAAGTCCGGACTGGGCCGGGAATGGAGGTTTAGGGTTGGGCATTCCTCTCTTGCCTTCTATGGAGGCGATCAGAGCTGTCTCCTCACCGCATACAAAAGCGCCTGCTCCCTCCATGATATGGATATCGAAATCTATGCCCGTTCCGAAGACATCTTTTCCGAGGAACCCTGATTTTTTCGCATCTTCTACCGCAATTTTCAGCCGTTTGACAGCCAGGGGATATTCGGTCCTTACATAGATATAACCCTCTGTTGCTGAAATCGCTTTCGCTGCTACAAGCATGCCTTCGATCACACTGTGAGGGCATGCCTCAAGCAGACAGCGATCCATAAAGGCTCCCGGGTCTCCTTCATCGCCGTTGCATACTATATATTTGGTCGGTTCCTCCTGGATCCGTGTCAGCTCCCACTTGCGACCCGTTGGAAATCCGCCGCCGCCCCGCCCGCGCAAACCCGAGTCAGTCACAAGCTTGCAGATCTGATCGCCGGTCATTTTTGTAAAAGCTCTCTCTGCCATTGCATAACCGTCGTTTGCGATGTATTCTTCCATATCAAGAGCATCTATATGTCCGCAGTGTTTGATGCCAAGTCTGTGCTGTCCTGAATAAAAGGGGATATGATCCGCTTTTTCGATGGTTTCATTTAAATCCGGAGTAACGTAAAGCAATCTATGGATGATCTCGCCGTTTATTACCGTCTTTTCTATTATTTCTTCGGCATCCTCCGGCTTAACTTTTATGTAAAGTATCCCTTGGGGATAAACTGTTACCAGAGGACCCATCTGACAAAATCCCTGGCATCCGCTTTGGGCCATCACATAATCATCCTTTTCTTCCTTTTCAAGCTCGACTGCGACCGCTACGGAAAGCCCTTTTTCTTTGATCTTGTTTACAAGCTCCTCATATACTTTCAAAGAGCCGTTGGCGACGCAACCCGTTCCGGCGCAGACCATGATTCTGGCCTTGTATTTTGAGAGATTGCTCTTAAATAATTCTTTTCTTTCTTTTAGAGTTCTGTTAGTTACCACCGCAGACAACCTCCTCTTTTTTGATCTCCTCTATCAAAGCAATAGTGCTTTCAGGTGTCATAAGACCGTGTACCTGATCATCGATAACAACGACAGGGGCAAGGCCGCAGGCTCCCAGACATGCCACCGTTTCCAGTGTAAACAGCATATCAGGAGTAGTATTGCTCTTTTTACTGAGCCCCAGGTACTTTTTAATGGCATTTAAGATGTCCTGCGATTTTCTCACGTGGCAAGCAGTGCCGTCACAAAGCTTTATCACATGCTTGCCTTTCGGCTGCAGAGTAAAATGTGAATAGAAAGTCGCAACTCCGTATACCGTTGAAGGAGATATCCCCAAAGCCGTAGACACAAAGGTCATGATATCCTCCGGCAGGTATTTGTACTCCTCCTGCATATCCTGAAGGATAGCGATCAGTTTGTGGGGGTTGTGCTCATACTTGTCCAATATTGAACACACCTTGTCAAATTTTGTTCCGATGCCGTCGCTCATGTCAGATCCCCTCCTCTTTTTTTTCCAGCTTTTCGGCAAGATGTTTTGATAATACTACTAACGATGCCGCCATGTTCTCATTTTGTATCACCACATGATCAGGCACCGTAAGATGTACAGGCGCAAAGTTCCAAACAGCCAGTATGCCTCCGGCAACCATTCGGTCGCACACCTCCTGAGCAAACGAAGCAGGAACCGTAATGATCCCGATATGGATCTTCAGCCGTTTGCATACGTCTTCGAGTTTGTCTATATGCAGTACCTGTTTTCCTGCAATACTTGTCCCAACCAGCTCATCTTTCAAATCGAATCCCATCAGGATTTTAAGACCATATTCGTCAAATCCTTTGTAAGAGAGCAATGCGCTTCCCAGATGGCCTGTCCCTGCGATAACTGCCTCATTTACATTGTCGTATCCGAGAAACTTTTCGATATCACGAATAAGCTGCCCTGCCGCAAACCCCGTCTTTGGCTTTCCGCCGCTGCTGCTTACGGCGGCCAGGTCCTTTCTGACCTGAACCTCATTCAGCTTCATGGCATTTGCGATCAACGGTGCGGATATATATCCTTCCCTGTCGGCAAAATCCTTTAAATAGTTTAAATAGAGAGGCAACCGGTTAAGTAGCTGCTTAGATATGGCATAAGAACTTTTCGTTTTATTGCTCATTCTTTCCTCCTCCTTGCTATATTGCAAAGATATCGATATTTATGTTTCGATATAATTATACTGTTAAATAATAGTCAATGTCAACCCATATTTTATAAATTTTCTAAAGTGTTTATTGAATAAAATGTAAATATATTTGTTATTTTTGTAAAGCAGGCCTTGACCTGGGAATATTATAGAAGTTTACGACCAGTTTCACTTAAAAAGCAATTAAATTTTTAACAAACATTTAATGAAAATCTCGCTTAGAAGCAAAAATATCCTTAAGCAACGGCAGAAAAGCCGGCAGGAATAACCTTTGTTCCGTTGAAAGTCTGGCTGAAGGTTTATAAAAACCTTCAGCCAGTTTAAGATGTCTTAACTTTGCTGTCTATCATCGATCATTGCTGAAAATGTTCCCTATGCCTATGTTGCCCAGTATGCTGCCTTCTTCTTTTCCTTTACCGCCTTTTCCCGCAGAGGAAACGATCCTGTCTGCCATTCTGGAGAAGGGCAGCGATTGCAGCCAAATTGTCCCCGGCCCGGTCAATGTAGCCAAAACCAGTCCTTCGCCGCCAAATAAGGCTGTCTTTACATCACCGGCAAACTGGATATCATAATCAATGCCGGTAGTCATGGCAACAAGGCATCCGGTATCAAGCTTCAAGGTTTCACCTGAACCGAGTTCCTTTTTTATTATAGAACCGCCTGCATGCATAAAGGCTAATCCGTTTCCCTCAAGCCTTTGCATGATGAATCCCTCGCCGCCAAAAAGCCCCGCACCTATCTTTTTTTGAAATGCAATATCTACTGATATCCCTTTTGCAGCGCATAAGAATGAGTCCTTTTGGCAGATCAACGTTCCGCCCACATCGGTCAGATCGAATGGAACGACGCATCCGGGATAGGGGGCGGCAAATGAGACGCATTTCTTTTCATGTGCTATATTTTTGAAAGAAGTCATAAACAAGCTTTCGCCGGTGACAACACGTTTTCCGGCGGAAAGCAGCTTGCCCATCATTCCCTTGCCTTCATCACGACCGGAGCCGTCACCAAAAATGGTCTCCATTTGAATGGAACTGTCCATATACATCATAGCCCCGGCCTCAGCAACTATGCTCTCCCCAGGGTCGAGCATTATTTCTACAAACTGCAGATCTTCGCCGTAGATTTTAAAGTCCACCTCATCTGCCCGTTGCATACGTGTCGGATTGCCGCCTCCCGTCCGGATCGGGGTGCCGCCTCCCGACTGCGCCGGAGTGCCGCATGAAGGGCAGAATTTAACTCCGTCCTGCATCGGATCTCCGCAGTTATTACAAAACGCCATATCGATCGCCTCCTTTGATCATTTAGTTCTATCTTGAGAGATATGCATGTACTTTCCCTGTTATGCCGGTAAAAAAGCTCCTCTGCCTGATCATTGGTCTTTTTCAGCTCCATATTGTGCCCCTGTTTCCTTATCACAAGTGTTGCATAATGACCAATGAAACCATTATACAATAAAACCTGATGTATTTCAGCTTGTGATCACATCAGGTTTTCTATTAAACAGTTTTTACTATCCCTTCGTTTCTTTCATGTAGTATACTTGTTATTATGGTAGTGAAAGGAGAAAGCAGAAAGATGAACACAAGAGTTGCATTGATAGGTATAGTGGTAGAAAGCCCTGAATCGATAGAGCGGTTGAATGCCCTGCTTCACGAATACAGTCCATTTATAATCGGTCGAATGGGGATCCCTTATCCTAAACATGATATGTCAATAATAAGCATTGCCATTGACGCGACCCAGGATGCGATCAGCGCTCTTTCCGGGAAAATCGGAATGCTTCCGGGTATCAGTACGAAGACTATTTACTCCAGGCAAACTGCAGAAAAGCCATAACGCATCAATCTTTTACCGCCGCCTTTCGCACCAGCATCCAACTGAGGGCGGCAAACAGCACGAAAGCTGCCGCTGAGGATACTATTCCGTAATATGGGTTGTAACCGTTGAGAAATCCGAAAGCGAACGCTATAAAGTGCCAGAAGGTTCTGAATATAGCTCCCCCGGTTACCGAATAATCAAAGATTGGAAGCACAATTATCAGGCTGACAGGAACGCATACCGATACGATGATCTTGGCCGGTTTATTCATCCTGTAGTACATGTTGGTGATAAAATAACCAAACATCATAGCAGCGGCGGAAAAACATATAAGGAAAAGCAGACCTTCCAGTGACATCCGTATACCGCCGGCCTCTCCTGCATAATGCCGCCCGTAGATTTGTTCAAAGGCACCCATAAACACCATATTCCCGCGAGAGGCTGCAAATGCTTTCCCTGCGGCGAGGATCACCTCATTTATCAAAGACATCCCCGCGGAGAAAATCAAAGCAGTTATAGTGAACCCCTTAAGCATGGTTTTCCTCGAAATGCCGTTCTGGATCATCATCCGGAAGGTCTCACGAAATGAATTCAGACCTACCACAAAGAGAAAAATAACCATTCCCATCTCCAGCCCGCCTATCATGCTGCTTTCCTCTCCGTTTACCTCGATACTGACAAGTGAAACAGCAATCAAAACCATTATGCCAAGCATTACAATATAAAAAACAGGAATGGCCGTTTTGCTATCCATGACCTGATATTTTACAACTTTCTTAATATTACTCATCGCTTTGCCTCCTTACTCATTTGTCAGATAGATGAAGAGCTTTTGCAGATCCATCTTTCCCATCTCTATCCCGGACGGAAGATTTGTTGGATCTATCTCTTCGAGCAGATAGGCCGTCTTAAATCCTCCCAAACTATCCACCCCCAGAAGGGTTTTCCCTGCAATAAAACTATCAATGGCCGCAGCGCTTCCGGACAGACTGCACCCCTTTGTAAGCAAGTCTTCCGTAGCTTGATTGCGTATGATTTCGCCTTTTTTTATGATAACCACCTCTTCTATTACAGCCGCGACCTCTTCTATCAGGTGGGTGGAAATTACCGCAGTAAAGGGTTGCTCGCTATATTTCTCAAGAAGCGATCTGTAGAACATATCCCTGTGATTGGCATCAAGTCCCAGCACCGGCTCGTCGAAAAGCAGAAAGTGTGCATTGACGGACAGTGTTAGAATCAGCCTGAAGATGGAACCATAGCCAGTGGAAAGGTTTTTAATCTTTTTATTTTGATTCAGCCCGAATTTTTCCGCCAGATCAATACAATACCCCCTGTCAAAGCCGGGATAGAATTCCTCTGTCCATTTTATCGCATCCTTTACCTTCATCCCATCGGGATAGAAGTTTTTTTCTCCCATCATAAAGACTTTACTCTGTGCATTGTCATTTTCTATAGCCGGCTCGCCGTCGATAAGGATCTTTCCACTGTCAGGGAATATCCTTCCTGTGATCGAGTTCAGCAAAGTGGTCTTGCCCGCTCCGTTTCTGCCCAAAAGACCGTAGATCTTATTCTCGGAAAAAGATACGCTGACACTTTTCAGCGCTTGGACATCCCCGTAGAACTTGACCAAATTCCTTATTTCTATCCCTTTCATCTGCCATACCCTCTTTCTATCATCGAAGTGACCTCTTCGGATGAAAGCCCTAATTTCTTTGCTTCAATAATCACCTTATTTATATAGTTTTCATAAAATTGCCTTCTTCTTTTGCTGCGAATACTTTCTGCTGCTCCGATATTTACAAACATCCCTAACCCTCTTTTCTTGTAAATGACCCCCTCATCGACCAAGATATTGATACCTTTCAGCGCTGTTGCGGGGTTGATTTTGTGCCAGACTGAAATCTCGGTTGTGGAAGGGATTTGACTGTCCTCTGGATAGGCACCGGAAAGTATGCCGTCTTCGACGTATTCAGCTATTTGAACAAAAATCGGTTTTTCCTCCTGGAAATCCATTTCCTTAACACCTCCTCCTTCCCAACGATCATTAGTTAGTTACTCATGTAACTAACTATATCACCTTTATTATACTTGTCAACACATTTTTTAATTTTAATCCTTCTTTAAACGTAGTTAAGAATCCATCAGCCGGCAAAAGCAACACATTTCATTGAGAACTTTATTTCCGTTGCTTTGTAATTGAATAAACCAATAAAAACTCAAAAAAGCAACGGAATTCTTATATGCTTTTCACGTTGCTTTTTCAGGTTTGTTATTCAGCTATGACCCTTTGGTAGTTCTCAGGATCTGTATCTCCCTCGGTACTGATAAGTAGTATCCTTGAATCCTTATTGATTTTTAATTGCTCTTTTACCTGATCAAATTTACTATTTCCCAGTATAGTCTTTACAAGCCCTAAGCCAACGGCACCGGACTCACCCGATATGATCCTGTGATCTCCCGGCAGCGGATGGGCAAGTGTTCTCATGCCTTCAATCGTTATCTCGTCCGAACACGAAATAAAGCAGTCCGCATAATCCTTCATTATTTCCCAGGACAGATTGCAGGGTTCACCGCAGGCAAGGCCCGCCATTATGGTAGGCATGAATCCCGTAACGGCATGAGGCTTCCCGTCTCCTGCCTCCATTGATATAAAGAAACAAGCTGCCTCATCGGGCTCCACAATCACTGTTATTGGTCTAACGGTACCAAAAGCAGAGGCAAGATATGCCACAATTGCCGCTGCAAAAGCCCCAACCCCTGCCTGAAGAAAGACATGAGTAGGTAAAGCATTGACCCTTTGCGCTATCTGTTCCAAGGCCTCATCGATGATTGTGGTATATCCCTGCATTATCCATGTGGGTATCTCGGTATAACCTTCCTTTACGCTGTCCTGTATCACTACTCCTCCGTGTTCTTTCGCATATCGCTTTGCCAAACGGACAGTATCGTCATAATTCAAATCCGTTATAGATGCTTCCGCCCCCTCTTTGCGAATGTTCATAAGCCGTGCCTCTGCAGAGCCTTTCGGCATAAATACAACTGATTTCTGCCCCAGCTGCCCGGCTGCCCAGGCTACGCCCCTGCCGTGGTTTCCGTCAGTAGCGGTGACAAAGGTGAGATCGCCGAGTTTATTCCGTATTTCGACGGATCTTAGCTTTTCAAAGGATAGTTCCGATATGTCTATGTTAAGCCGTTTAGCCAGATATTTTCCAACGGCATAGGAACCGCCCAAAACCTTAAAGGCGTTGAGCCCGAATCGGTAAGACTCATCTTTCATCCAGATGTTTTCTACTCCCAAGGCCCTGGAAAGGGCATTCAACTCCTGCAGCGGCGTTTCCCGATATTGAGGAAAGCTCCTGTGAAAATTTCGAACTTCGAAGATGTTCTTTTTATTGAACTCTCTGACCGGTGTTTTTATATATTTTTCATCCCGAGCATTTTCGTTTGTAATACATTTTATCTTTCTCTCGTTATTCATTATGATCCCTCCTGTTTGTTCCTGCCTTAAATAACAATCAATAAAGAGCTGTCAATGAAGTCCTTAAAGTTATTATGCAGCAAGCATTAACAGAATACAATATTTAAACCCTATCACGTTTCAGCGAAATAAAAACACCAGCTATGCACAAGCATGTAAAGACTATATAGGAAACCTTCATGACATGAATGAGACTGGCGGCATCCGTTTCGCTAAGCGGGGTGCTTCCCAAGAATGTCGCAACTATAAAGGTTACGATAGCCATGCTGCTGCTATGGCCCAGATTTCTCATAGTCGCCAGTATTGAAGAAGCGACTCCGTAGTCCCTGGGCTCCACACAAGACATCACGGCATTGGTATTCGGTGAGGAGAAGAATGCGAATCCAATCCCAACTATTATCAGATACAGTATGATCAAAACAAGAGGAAATTCAGCAGAAATGAATATGAAAAGGAATAATCCCAGAGCACATAACCCCATTCCAAAAGAGGCGAGCTTATGCGATGCTATCCGATCAGAAAGCCGCCCGGCAAAAGGCGATAATAACGCCATAATCAAGGGTTGGCTGATCAGGATCAAGCCGGCGGCCTGTGAGTCAAACCCGCGGATCACCTGTAGGTATATTGACAGTAAGTAGCCCAGAGCAAAGGTTGCACCATAGTTTAGCAGTGCCGCCAGATTTGAGAGAAGGTAACCGATATTCTTTCGAAATAATCTGACTTGGATCACCGGACTCTGGGCATGCAGCTCATGGCGAACAAAAAACATAAAAAGCAGAACGGATACTGGGATGAGGTACTTAGCAAAGGCTTCAGTAGAATAGGCCGATAATCCGTACATCATGCTGAAAATTGTTATAATAAAGAGAAGACTGCCAATAAGATCCATTTCTTTCACGGTGCCTCGCAATGAATCGGATGAAGACGGCAGTACCATTTTTGCCAAAGCAAATGTGATGACTCCAATGATAAATGTAACTAAAAAAATAGAGCGCCAGCCGAACAAATGGTTTAATATCCCTCCCAGCACCGGGCCGGCGGTTAACCCCGTATAGGTAGCTCCTATAAAATAGCCTAAAACCTTTCCGTGCTTTTCCCGGGAAAAACGGCTTATTAAAACTGCTTGATTGGTAGAGAATATCATAGCTCCCGATATCCCCTGCAATATGCGAAGCAGCAAAAGTATTTCCATTGATCCGGCAAAACACGTGGCTCCGGAACAAACAGAGAAAGCAATGATACCTGCTTTAAGTATCCTTTCTCTGCCGGTAAGATCCGCCAGACGACCGATGGGGACCGACAATGTAGCCGCAGCGAGTATGTATCCGCTTATTATCCAGCCTATAGCCGTTGCTCCCGCACTGAATTCATTATCAATGGCAGGTATCGATAAATTGAGCGCACTGCCTGAGAAAGTTGTCACAAATGCACTAAATATAGCCACAAGCAACGTTAAGGATCCGGTATCCGTCGGGATTTTTATATTAACTTTTTTCATAATCAGCCCTGATTCTATTCTTTATCAAAGTATTCATTTATAAAGCTCGATTGTTACGATTTCGGGGCAATTGAGAAAACGAAAACCAAAATTGCCGTTTCCTATGCCTCTGCTTACAACCAAATTCTGCTCACCAAAGGGATATAGCCCCCCATCGTATTCCGGGAAGAATGTTCTCTCAGGGGAGTATATGCCTCCCACAAAGGGCAAGCGGATCATACCGCCGTGGACATGCCCGCAGAGGGTCAGATCCGCTCCCCATTTTATGTACGACTCCGCATAAAGCGGATTATGAGTCAGCAGTACACTGAATTCCTGCCCGCCATTTTTACCGAGGAGCTTTTCGATCCGGTCGGTACCAAGATAGTATGTCTCTGCATTTTCCTTTACGTATTCGTTGTTCCTGCTGCTGTAATAACGCATGTTTATCCAAAGTCCGTAAAGGTTCAGCCTTTCTTCTCCTCTTGTAACCGAGACCTTTTCATTGTCCAAAACCTGTACTCCCATTCGCCCGAGTTCATAATAAATATAGCTTCGATCGACAGAGCTTAAAGACTGTTCGTGATTTCCCACGATAAAATAAACTTCATAGCTTGCAGCAAGGCTTTTTGCCAAATCTAAAAAAATACTGAAATCCCGGTCTGTAGAATTGACCATGTCACCTGTCATGACTATCATATCCGGATCAATTCTACGGACTTTTTTTAGAATTGCTTTATTTCCTTTTCCAAACTCACTGCTGTGCAGATCAGACAGCAAAACGATTTTGTAACCATCAAAGGTATTCGGAAGCTTTTCATACTTTATTTTATACTCGCTGATAAAAATAAAGCGGTTGCTTACATATAGCATAGCGGTGATCACGACCACCGCTATTATTAAAACAAATAAGGCCAACTTCTTACTTTTTTGCATGGATCCCCCCGGCAGCGCTGTAGTTATTAATCATATAAGATCGACCTATTATACGATATCATTATCAGCTGCTCCGTCTGGATTATAACACACATGAAGCTAAGCTTGCATCATCATAAGTTTAGGGAACAGCTTTAAGTACATCCGCCGCTTTCGGGAAAGAGATAACAATATCGCCAACTTTCTGTGAGCTGTTAAATCTATCCATTTTCTTCCTCTTTTCTTTTGCGCTCTTATAGATTGATCCTATAACGTATCAACTTAATGATTCCCTTGATTCCCTGATGTGAAACAAGATTTATCCTTGTTTGGCGTTTAGCGCTAGTTTACCAAAGCCTTTGCACCATAAGAAATAAACGTATTTCGCCAGTTTTCAACATAAGAACCGGTGGCCCATTCCGCCATAATTATATCCGTACCTTCTTTAAGCCTGATCTCCTTTATAGGATCCCCGACCAATTGTCCCGGACTTATGCGAAAAACCAATAATTTATTTTTCGTTTTCACCAGGGCGATGTCCTTATTGGGTGAAGTAAAGGCATCTACCGCATCCGGGACCCTATCCCTGATTTTGTACCAGCTCAGGACCAGGGAATCATAGAATATCAAATTTGACGGCGGTGCAATTTTCAGTTCATAATCGGTATATTCCGGCATCCCGTCGCTCTGATAGTTTATCCTCCCCTTGAAGATCCAATGACCGTCTTTTCTTGATAATCCGAAATTTTCATCCGGATATTCTCCGGCAAGAAATCTGGCCTTGCTGTCTTTGCTCAAAGCTTTGGCTGTCTCTTTATAGGCATTTATGAAGGTATCCTTTCCCGTTTCATCCAAGAGAACGGATATTTTTATCACCGCCTCAGATGACAGCTTATCCACCGGCAACACTTGAAGCCTGCTCATTTCACCGGTATTTTTCTCAACAGCGATATAATCGTTACCTACATAGTCTATTATCTTATACGACAGGCTGCTTCTTTGTTCATCCTTGCCGACAAATTCCATATCATTCGCCTTTTCATATTTTTCAACGGTTTTTGCATTTAGATTGCGGGCCGTCAGTATATTTCCGCTCGCTTCTTCAAAAATGATGTCCTGAACGCTGAGCTCCCAGAAGCCGCTTTTGCGAGGAAAAAATAAATTATCGGCTGTTAGCACCGGACTCATCTCTCCCCGGTCTGCTGCCACCCAAATCGTGCTGTATGTATAACCTGTCTTCCCGGAGATCCGCAGCCCTAAAAGAATGCCGGAGGCTCTTCCTTCACCGCCCTGGTCTTTGGGTTGCAGGCTCGGATCCGTCGGGATATAATCCCAATCGTCAGAAACCTTTTTCAACAGAAGTACTGCATACTGAACGAAAAATATCATTCTCTCATCATCAAGCTTTAGAAATTCACCTAAGTAATTGCCGGAGGCATAGATGGTGGTCACTTCAACCATCTGTAAATCCTCCCCAAACAGATCGCAATGCTCTACGTATTTTGTAGCTAAATAATCTGCGGAATTTACCCTCTTGATCTTATATGAGACATTGTCATATACGATATCGTCTAAAGCAACTGCACCTTCTGTAAATTGGATGCTGCTTCCTGTCCGTAGCTGCGTTAATTCCCTATCCTGTTTCTCGTCGAGTTCCGCGGACACTTCCCATTCCCCGGAAAACGGATCAGCCTTATTTGAGGGCGGGATTATCCTGCCGGCGGAAGTTCCGGGTTCTCCGGGCAAAACTGAACATCCGTCAAGGATCAATAGTAAAAAAACTAATACCAGTACCGGGAGCTTTTTAATCATTGCTTCTCCCCTTAAAAGGCAGGATAACAGTGACCTGTGTCCCCGCACCGATTTCACTTTCGATTTCCATTCTGCCTTTCATTTGATTCACGATCTCCTCACAGATCGATAGTCCTATTCCATTTTTGGACATAGAGCTTCTGCCTTTATAGAACTTTTCTTTTACCATCGGCAATTCCTCTGCCGATATGCCGCACCCGGTATCCGAAATGCAGAATTTCAACTCTTTTTCGGATACTTCAGCTTCAAAACAAACAGATCCCCCTGCATTCGTAAAATTGAATGCATTATCAAGGATGTTGATAAAAAGCTGCTTTAGCCGGTTTCCGTCCGTTTTAAGATCAGGGAGGTCCTTTCCGCAGTTGACGGTAAAATCGATATTTTCTCGAACAGCCCGCATCATAAACTGCTTTCTGATGTCCGAAAGCAGGCCGGCCAAATCAACCTCTTCATATTCGAGTTTTATCCTGCCGGAAACAAATTTTGAAAAGTCCAGCAGTTCTTCTACCATCCCGGTGAGCCTCCCGCTTTCTTTAGCTATTATCCCAAGGCCGTCTGTAAGGGTCTCCTCCTGCCTGAATCTCTCATTTTGAAGAGTAAGAGCCCAGCCCATGATAGATGTCAGAGGCGTTCTCAGTTCATGAGAAACCGAGGTGATAAAATCATTTTTGAGCTGTTCTCTTCTAATGATCTCATCCGCCATATAGTTTAAAGTATCCGACAGTTTTCCGATTTCATCATTACGCTTTTTTCTGCTCCTGATTTTAAAATTGCCCTCTGCCATACTTTCTGCGGCTTCTGTCACTTCTTTCAAGGGGACGAGAATGGTATCGGCTAAAAAGACACTGAGAAGCCCTAAGATCAAAATGACAAAAACACCGATTATGATAAACACATTGGCCGTACTCTTAATGCTTTTGTCTATCTCCTCGGTAGATGCGATAAAGCGAAGAGCCCCGACGACCTTTCCGCCTGATGTCAAAGGATAAGCTACAGACATAACCTTTCGGCCGCTCATTTTTCCGGTCCATTCTCCCATCTTGCCCTTTAATGCAGTTTGAATATCTTCTGTGGCCTCATGGAGATCCGGGAATGTGCCGGAGGAATCCATAACTATCCTGCCCTCGCTGTTAACTATCTCGACCAGGGCATTGCTTTGATTCCAAAAGGCATCCACATTATATAAAATATTATTTTCAAGGGAGGTATCAGAGTAGTATTTAGAATACATGTCAGCACTGATTTTGATCTGATTCGTAAGGTTGCCTCTCAGACTGTCATAGTAATTTTGCTGTACCGTGTAAATCAGCATCACTTCCAGGATAGTGACTGAGACCATGATGACAATAATAAAATTTACCGTCAACCTCCATCTGATCCCTTTCATGTAAGTCTCCTGTCCGATTCTGATTGCCACCTGTATCCCGATCCCCAGACTGTTTTAATTAATCGTGGTTGAGAAGGATTATCCTCTATTTTTTCCCTGAGCCGCCTGATATGTACATCCAAGGTCTTGGTATCGCCATAGTAGTCATCGCCCCAGACCTCATTTAAGAGTTCATCCCTCTTAAGGGTTTTACCGGGGTTTTCCATAAAAAGCTTCAGCAAAGAATATTCAATGGGTGTCAGTTCCACCTCTAAATCATCCTTAAACAGCCGGTTGCCTTCGATATCCAGACGCAAATTGCTGCAGGTATAAATCGTTTTCCCTGCCGGGGAACCGTCGCGCCTCCTAAGAAGTGCTTTTATCCTGGCTATCAGTTCAAAAGGATTAAATGGCTTTACCATGTAATCATCGGCCCCCAGTTCAAGGCCCATGATTTTATCAGTATCCTGTCCTTTTGCTGTCAGCATGACGATGAGGGATTCAGGGAAATTATCACGAATATGCTGACACACCTGAAATCCGTCAATACCGGGGAGCATCAAATCAAGTACAACTACATCAGGTCGAAAGGCTGCAAGCAGATCCAACGCTTCTTTTCCGCCGGCGGCTTCTCCAACTTCGTATCCTGCCATAGAAAGGTTAAGCTTTATAAAGCTCCGGATGGATTCTTCATCTTCAACAATCAGTACTTTTATTTTATTACCGCTCATGGCTTTATCCTCTTATCGTATCATATCATGAACTCAGTTCTTTGACATCTTGCTTCCCATATCCTCCGGCAGTCTGAGCAATAGCAGGATCAGCTTTGGCTTTCAGAAAGTGCGTCTATTATCATTTTACAATAAGCTTCAATCCCCGAAGGGTTGAGATGAACGCCGTCTTTATAGAAATATTCGTTGTGACCGCTGCTTTCTGCAAACCAGTCTATTAATCTTACATTATAATATGAATCAACAATGTTTGTCAGCATTTCGTTTACCACCCCTTGCCATGGCTTGGGAACACGGGTATTGATAAGGATTATCTCTTCCGCACCTTCCAGGCAATCTATGGTCGTTTTTAGTTGCTTTTCCGTAAAAGCTCCGTTTGTCCCAAGCACGATTATCACATATTTCCCTAATTTTCCCTTTTCACGAAGCTCTTGAATAACTTCCGGTGCATCATACATCTGCCTGCCTTTTTCCGCATCGACGATAATGCCTGGGAGGGATTCCTGCAGCGCAGGTTCAACATTGATCATCATTGAGTCTGCAATGACGGTAATACTATTCCCGTGCCCCTCAGGCGGGGCCTCTGCCTCTGCCTCTGTATCTATAGGTGATTCAGTATGAGATTGCAGCTCCTTGCTGTAACCTGCTGTTTCTTGTTCACCGGAAAGGTCCTTTGCTAATATCTGCATGCCTTCCATGGAAGTTACCAGCATCACCGCAAAAATCAAAGCTGCGCTTACCGAAACCCTGGCGCTTAAAGCCAGCGCCCTCACCCGCCCGTGACGTATCGGCTCCTCAATAAAATAGTAGGATATGACCGCCAACAAAATGCTGACAGCAATTTGAAATACAGAATGCAGGATATCCGGTCCGTCGGTATCGACCAAAGAACTTGAAAGTACTATAACCGGATAATGCCATAAATATATCCCATAAGACCATTTCCCTAATAAACGCAAAGGCCTGATGCTGAATATCCTGCCTAAAAAACCAGCAGGGTGTGCCAGGGCAGCCACAAGAAAAGCCGCTGCGACAGAGAAAATGAACAGTCCTCCCTGATATAGGAATACCTGATACTGGTTGATTCTGAATATCATCCACAGTGTGATGATCAGGCTCATGCTTCCTGTCAAAGCAAGGGCCTTCCTTTTACTGCCGTCGATTTTCAAAGACATATTTCCGCAGGGCAGTATCATGGCGGCAATGGCCCCAGCAAGCAGGGCAAATGCACGGGTGTCCGTTCCGTAATAAACCCGGCTCGGATCGGTTCCGGGTATGTAAATCAATGCCATAGTCCCAGCGGATATTAAAGCTAAGAATACCATGATCGAAATAATCCATTTCCGCCTCGGAATTAAGCGGTATACCAAACTTAGAATGAGCGGCCAAAGAAGGTAAAATTGCTCTTCAATCGCCAAAGACCAAAGATGCCCCAGGGGGGACGGAGGGCCAAAGCTCTCAAAATAGGAGACTTGGCGAAATATAAAATACCAGTTGCCTGAATAAAGCGCTGCGGCCAAAGCCTCCTGCCTCAATTGGGTAAGACGGTCCGGAGCAAAAACCAATGCCCACAGCATGACGCTGATCAACATGAGAAATAGTGCGGGCAACAGCCTTTTAGCCCGCCGCAGCCAAAAGTCTTTCAAATCTATCGATCCTTCAGACTCCAGCTGCTTATACAAAATACTTGTTATCAAATACCCGGACAGGACAAAGAACAGATTTACTCCCAATAGTCCGCCCGGAGTCCAAGTCACACCAAGATGATATGCTATGACCGCAAACACCGCCAACGCCCTTAAGCCATCCAGCCCAGGCATATATCCAATCGAAACTGCATTTGACGCTTCATTATGTACTGTTGATTTTACCATTTCCGCCTTGCCTGCCATTATTACTTCGATATGTCTTTGTATGTCTGTACTTTTTTATTGTTATTACACTGTCTGTTGTATTTACATCATATCAAGTCTTATGTTCAGGTACTTTACGGAATGCTTAAGATTTGTTACAAGAAATTAAAAAGGCCGTCATGGCAGCCTTTGAATTGTTTTTAAAAACAACCTTCCGGTCTGTTCGAAAGGTTGTTTTAATTATTTTATTTCTTTAATCTTGCTTCCAGCGCATCCAGCTGCAAAGCCAGCTCCTTCGGCAGGCGTTTACCGTAGCCGGAATAGTGTTTTCTGATGGATTCCACTTCCTGCAGCCATTCTTCCTTATTGACGGACAGGAGTTCTTTCATATCGGTTTCCGGAACATCAAGGCCGGAAACATCGATGGCATCCGCCGCCGGCATGAGACCGATAGGAGTTTCAACTGCTTTCCCTTCTCCCGACACTCTTTCGAAGATCCATTTCAGTACACGGCTGTTCTCTCCGAAACCGGGCCATAACCATTTACCCTTCTCATCTTTGCGGAACCAGTTTACATAAAAAATCTTAGGGAGCTTGTCTGCTTCGGTCTTTTCCTCCATATCCAGCCAATGCTGCAGATAATCACATACGTGGTAACCTATGAAAGGCAGCATGGCAAAAGGATCCCGCCGCACCTGTCCGATTTTGTCTGATATTGTGGCGGCAGTGATTTCCGAACCCATTATGGAGCCCATGAATATGCCGTGCTTCCAGTCAAAGCTTTCGTGCACCAGAGGAATCGTGCTTGGGCGACGCCCACCAATCAATATCGCTGAGATCGGGATCCCGGCAGGGTCTTCCCATTCCGGCGCTATTGACGGGCATTGGCTTGCCGGAGCTGTGAATCTGGCATTGGGGTGAGCTGCGAGTGTTTCCGTATCCGGCGTCCAATCCTTCCCTTTCCAGTCGATCAAATGGGAAGGCGCTTCTCCGTCGATCCCTTCCCACCAGACATCGCCGTCATCGGTTATGGCGACATTGGTATATATCGTATTCTTTTTAATGGTCCGCATAGCATTTGGGTTTGAATCCATGGATGTACCGGGGGCGACACCGAAAAAGCCGGCTTCAGGGTTGATTGCATAAAGCCGCCCGTCGGCGCCAAATTTCATCCAGGCTATATCGTCACCTATTGTCTCGACCTTCCATCCCGGAACAGTCGGTACCAGCATAGCAAGATTGGTCTTTCCGCAGGCGCTTGGGAATGCCCCTGTGATATATTTAACAGTTCCTTTTGGATCGGTCAGTTTCAATATAAGCATATGCTCCGCCAGCCATCCTTCTTCCCGTGCCAGAACTGAGGCTATGCGAAGGGCAAAGCATTTTTTACCCAGCAGTGCATTTCCGCCGTATCCTGACCCATAGGACCAAATGGCTTTATCTTCCGGGAAGTGGCTGATATATTTTTTCTCCATTGGGGCACAGGGCCATTCAACGTCACTTTGCCCGGGAGAAAGTGGATATCCTACAGAATGAAGACAAGGGACAAAATCCCCTTCTTCTCTCAGAGCCTCCAATACTTCCTTTCCCATGCGGGTCATAATGCGCATGTTGGCGACTACATAGGGGCTGTCCGTCAATTCTATACCTATTTTCGAAATAGTAGATCCTATGGGACCCATAGAAAACGGGATAACATACATTGTCCTTCCTGACATAGCGCCTTTAAATATCGCCCTGGCCTTCCTGTATGCAGCTGCAGGGGACATCCAATTATTATTAGGCCCGGCATCATGCTTCTTCCTGGT
>JAKJCD010000080.1 GCA_022706625.1 Bacillota bacterium
TTGCTGTTATTGCCGGTATTTACTATCGCAAGGATCTGGGTATAGAACGGATAAAAAACGAAGTGGGTTGGCATCAGCCGCTTTATCCGGCGATTCCGATTTTAGCTATTATCGGCATCCTGTATGTTCTGTACCTGTGCTTCTATGATATGGCACAGGTGGTAGGGTTTGTTATATGGATGGGCATCTATATTATTTACTACTTAAGAATAAAGAGCAAAATCAATAAGGGCCTCATCCGCGCAGATGTACAATTTTAGTTATTATATTGCTTCAGACATTTGAGATAATACAGAGTACTAGTTACACCGTGAGTTGCGGCAGGCAAGAACAAGCCTGCCGCAACTCACGGAAATAAGGGGAAAGAGCAATGAATAAAAGCCAAGCATTATTTAAACGAGACACTAATTGTCTCAGTGATGTTATGAAACTGCGGTTTTATCCTTTTGTGGCAGAAAGAGGTGAAGGGGCAGTTTTATACGATGTTGACGGTAAGAAGTATCTGGATTTCAATGCCGGATGGGGTGTGGCAAATACAGGTTATAACCACCCAAGAATAGTAAAAGCCGTTTGTGATCAGATGAGCCGCCTCTCTTTTGTATCTACGATATCCGTATTGAACGAAAAAAGCATAGAACTGGCAGAAGCTTTGACCAAGCTTACTCCTGGGAACTTTCACAAGAAAGTTTGGTATGGTCATTCCGGTTCTGATGCCAATGAATTCATATCCAAAATAGTGCCGCTGGCCACAGGAAGATCTAAGATCATGTCATTTATCGGCTCATACCACGGTCAGACCATGGGAGCTTATGCCATGTCCGGCCATCCGTCACAAAGCAAATTTGCTGCCGGAGGAGATATCGTCAAAGTGCCCTATCCCTACTGCCATCGCTGCGCTTTTGGAAAAGAGGAAGGCAGCTGCGAACTGTTTTGCCTTAAGTATATAGAGGAATATATTATGTCTTTTGTATGCCGGCCTGAACAAATCGGAGCAATAATCATTGAGGCCGTGCAGTGCGACGGCGGTGATGTAGTACCGCCCGATGGATTTTTACAAGGCTTGCAGCAGATTTGCCGCAAATATGATATAATCCTGATACTTGACGAAGTAAAGATCGGCTTCGGAAGAACCGGAAAGATGTTCGGCTTTGAAAACTGGGATCTGGTTCCTGATGTTGTTGTCATGGGAAAGCCTTTAGGCGGTGGGCAGCCCTTAAGTGCGGTAGTCGGCAGAAAAGAAATCATGGATGCCGCCGTCAGTGCACATCTTTTCACCACTGCGGGTAATCCTGTTGCCTGCGCCTCTGCATTAGAAACTATCAAGATCATTGAAGACGAAAATCTAAAAGATAACGCCCGTTTAATGGGAGATCTTCTCATAGACTCTTTTCTTAAGCTAAAAGAGAAATATGAGATCATTTCAGATGTGAGGGGAAAGGGTCTTGTTATTGGGATAGAGCTTAATAAAAGAGGGTGTGCTAAAGAACCGGCCGATGAGGCGGCAGCGTTGACGGTGTACAGATCTTATGAACTGGGGCTTCTCTACTACTATGCCGGCGTCTTCAATAATGTGCTTGAGTTCACGCCTCCTCTGGTAATCAGAGAGGAGCAGGTAAAAACTGCCGTACAGATCATTGATCAGGCCTTATCAGATGTATCAGAAGGGAAGGTAAGTATCGACAAACTGACCGCTTTCGGCGGATGGGGATGAGGCAAAACCGACTTTTGAGCAAACCAAGAAAGGAGAAATATAATGGATCAAAGCAGGACACCATTATTTGATGCGATAAAGGATTACATCGATCTCAGTCCGGCATATTTCAGGATCCCAGGGCACAGGCTGGAAAGAGGCATAAGCAGCCGCTGGAAGGATGTCGTGGGAGAGGAGATTTTTAAGTTTGACCTGACGGAGACACCTCTTGTTGATGATCTTCACAATCCGGAAGGAGCGATAAAAGAGGCGCAGCTGTTGGCGCAGGAGGTGTTCTCAGCGGAGCACAGCTATTTTTTAGTAAACGGCACTACCTGTGGAAATGAAGCCATGGTAATATCCACCGCATTTGAGGGACAAAAGATAGCGATTCCGAGAAATGCTCATAAATCTGTTTTGATGGGTCTTATCATCAGCGGTGCGGAGCCCATATACCTTTCTCCGGTATTGTCTAAGGAACTGGGAGTACAGGGAGGTATTCTGCCCGAGGATGTAGAGGCAATGTTTCGCACAAACCCCGATTGCAAAGGCGTCATGGTGGTAAGCCCCACCTATTACGGTATTTGCAGCGACCTTCGAGGGATCGCGGAAGTCTGCCATCGTTATAATGCTGTTCTAATGGTGGATGAGGCCCACGGAGCCCACATGTATTTTTCAGATCAGCTGCCGGAGGGCGCGTTGGCGCAAGGGGCGGATATGTGCGCCCAAAGCATACACAAAGTAACGGGATCTCTTACACAAAGCTCAATGCTTCATGTCAAATCAAAACTCGTGGATATCGACAGGCTTGAAGCCACTCTCCATATCGTGCAAAGCACAAGCCCGTCATACCTGCTGATGACTTCTCTTGACCTTGCAAGATATGAACTGGCTGTCAACGGGAAAGAAATGATTAATAATGCGGTAGAGCTATCAAATTACGGCCGGGAAGAGATCAACAAAATAGAAGGCATGATTTGTCTCGGCAAGTCTGTTGAAGGAAAAGCGGGGATCAAGGCTTTGGATACTACAAGGCTGACTATCCGTGCAAGCAAGCTGGGCATTACCGGCTTTGCCTTGAAATCCATGTTATTTAATGATTACGGCGTCGATGTGGAGCTTTCGGATTTCATGAATGTACTTGCTATAGTTACTTATGCCAACAACAAAGAAGACATTGATCGGCTTATATCTGCTCTGAAAGATATTGCACAGAAGCATAATGGAGGAAAAGAAATCGAAAATGAGATTTTCCTGCCTCCGGTACCGGCCAGGATACTGACACCAAGAAAGGCTTATTTTTCCGAGAAGAGGAGTATCCCATGGAAGGAAGCAAAGGGTAAGATCGCCGGCGAAATGATTGCGCCCTATCCTCCCGGCATCCCTGTGATCTATCAGGGTGAGATCGTTACGGAAGAAGTATGGGACTACATCGAGAGCTATCGAATCCGCGGCCGGCACTTGCACGGACCCGCCGATTCAAAACTGGAGCACTTTAAAGTTATCGAAGAGTAGACTTGAAAGGAGAATAAGATGAAAGTTATAGACCTTACTCATTATATATCAGAGGATATGCCGGTTTATCCGGGAACTGAGGGGCCAAAGCTGCAGCCCGCAAATTCCTATGAGGTGGATGGTTTCAAGGAGACCTTGATGACCATGTATACCCATACGGGAACTCATATGGACCCGCCGGCCCATCTTTTTAAGGGAAGGACAACGCTTGACCAGTTTCCCGCGGATCAGTTTGTCGGGAAGGCACTGGTGATCGATTGTTCAGATCTGAAAGAGGGAGACAAGGTATCCTTTGAACGTATCGAGAGAGTAAAAGATAAGGCTGATAAAGCTGATTTTATTCTGTTTCGCATGGGGTGGGACAAATACTGGGGGACGGAGAAGTATTTCGGAGACTATCCGTATATCGAAGATGAAGTCGTGGAATATTTGATCCAAACTAACAAAAAAGGTGTCGGCCTGGATGTGATCGGAATAGATCCTATCGCCCACGAAAGCCTGCCAATCCATAAAAAACTGTTCAAAAACAACGAGATCGTCGTCATTGAGAATTTAATGAACCTGGGTCTTGTCGGCGATGAACTGTTTACATTCTGCGCCCTCCCGCTGAAGCATATCGATGCGGACGGGTCACCGATTCGCGCCATTGCCATTTTCGAGGAATAAGCAGCAGGAAGGCAAAAAAAGGGGCGCAAAATGACATTGCTCAACAGAGATTCATTAGTGACAAGGATTTTGATATTATTTGTCATATTCAATATGGTGTCAATTTTTGTGTTCACGTTTTATATCGTACAACAGGACCGCTACCGCATGGGGCAGACCGCTGAGGACACTATCCGAAAGATCGCTTTGGAAAAGGCCGAGATCATTTCCCTTTCTATGAACTACATTGCAAGCGAGGCCGAAAACCTGGCAATGTGGACGATGGATTCCATCAAGAAGGAGCAAAATGACTTACTGCCTTCCGATTATATCAGGAATAAGGATGGTGTCCTCTTTAGAAAAGTGATCAAAGAGGGACGGGATCAAAAGAACTCGATGATTTTCTTCCCGGCAGATGTTGAACTTACCGAAGAGATTATTAAAGAAATCAATGCAACGGAGAATCTGGATCAAGTATTCCAGGCGATCAAGCAAAGGGCCGACTTCTACGAATGGTTATACGTCGCGATGGAAGACGGCCTGCTTAGAGTGTTCCCCTATACGGGGGTGGAAATGTATGATCCGTTTCATCAGCAGAAGGGAGACCCTTTTTATACAGTAGCAAACAGGGAGAACAATCCCGGAAGGCAGACAGTATGGACAAAACCATATGTTGACTATCTGGGAACGGGCTGGATGATCACATGTTCCAGCCCCTTGTATCTGAGGAACGACTTTTAGGTGTCGCATGTATCGATGTACGCCTCGAGACTTTAAAGAACAATTTTCTGGCAGATTTTCGACTTTCAAATACGGGTTTTGTTTACGTACTTGACAGGGAAGGCGGGATCATCTACCATCCGGAGTTTCTGCCTCAAGGTAATACCCAGGGAGAGATGTTCCTGACCAACATCATAACGGATGTAGAAATTGAGGAAAATTACCGGAAAGCACTGGTGGAAATGCTTTCCGGTGGCGAGGAAGGTATTGTAAGCTATAACGATACCCTCTTCAATAAGAAAAAACTCATTGCCTATTCCACCATTGCCGAACAGGACTGGACCCTTGCAGTGGAAATCGACTATGGTGATTTTATGGCCGATGCCAGTTTAAAACCAGGCAACCTGTTTCTTTATATATTATTTGCATCAATAGCGCTTCTGCTGTTTTCGGTATTTCTTTACCGCCAATACACAAAACCGATCCGGGTCTTAAGGGATGAAGCCAGGCATATTGCGGAGGGGAATTACGAATACAGTGAAAGTCCTTCGGAACTGACGGAGATAAAGGCTTTGTCGAATGCATTCAACGGGATGAAAAAAGAGATCAAAGATTACACCGACAGTCTCATCAGGAAGAATAAGATAATAGAAAGCGTCTTCAACAGCATCAGCGGTCTGCTTATGATCGTCGACAGCGAATACAATATAATTCTTATCAATGAAAAAGGAAAGAGAAAATTCAGTGAAGATTTCGAAGAGACCACAGCTACTAAATGCTATTCATCTTTATTAGGAAGACAGACCCCGTGCAAAGGCTGCAAAATACATGATGTATTAATGACAGGAGCACCCTCCAATTCCAGGATGGTGATCAAAAATGAGATCATAGATAACGAATATTTCCCGATTTACGACAACTCAAAAAATGTGATCGAAGTAGTGGTTAACAGCCATAAAGTAACCAAAAGCGTGCTCATGGAAAAGGAGCTGCTCCAAAAGGAGAAGTTGGCCGGTATCGGGCAAATATCCTCTGCGATAGCCCATGAATTAAAGACGCCCCTTGCAGTGGTCAGAGGAGCGGCCTATTTGATTGATGTCTACACAGGCAATAGCAATGACCCAAGGATCAAAGAAGCCATTACTACCATATCGGCTGTGGTGGAAGGCGCGGAAAAAACGATCTATAATCTTTTGGATTTTTCCAGCCCGGGAAGAGAATCGGCAGAGAGAATAGATATAACTAAGCTGATCAACCAGATCCTTTTATTATCCAACAAAGAAAGGGTACATAAAAACATTATCACGAAAATTTGCTTAAATCCTGATCCGTTATACTATTTCGGTCAGCTGGAGCATCTAAAGACAATATTGCAGAACGTGATCTCCAACGCTATAAACGCAATATCGGAGGACGGGGTAATCACAATAAGCGCGGAATACTCTGAAAAGAATGAATTGAAAATTTCGGTAAAAGACAATGGATGCGGTATCCCGGAAGAAATACTTGATAACCTGTTCAAACCCTTTATCACCTCGGATAAGAGCGGAAAAGGCACAGGGCTGGGCCTTTGGATAACCAAGATGATGGTGGATAGAATGGGGGGGACCATAACGATAGAATCAACGCCTATGATCGGAACTGAGATAACGATTCGATTTCCGGAATATAGCAGAAAGCAGGAGAAACAATGATTTACACAGAAAAATTGCTGTTGGTGGATGACGACAGAGAGCTTCTGAAAGTCTATAAACAGATATTCGAAATAAACGGCTTTAATATAGAGGCTGTAGCAGACCCTACAGAAGCTTTAAAAATAGTCAATAACAGCAAAGTAGCAGTGGTCATCAGCGATATCATCATGCCTAAAATGGACGGGATGCTGCTGCTTGAAAAAATAAAGGAAGCCAGCCCTGTAACGGAGGTGATAATGCTGACAGCCGAAGGCTCTGTCGGCGGAGCGGTAGAGGCAGTGCATAAAGGAGCCTTTACGTACTTAGTCAAGCCTGCCATTATTGACGATCTTCTGCGCAATGTCGGAAACAATATGAAAATAAGAGAGATCAGAGAAAAAATATCTACAGTCGCCCCTACGGATATCTTTGTAATAATCACCGGTGAGAGCGGGACAGGAAAGGAAATAGCCGCCAACCTTATCCACAATCAAAGCAAACGGAATCAAAAGCCGTTTATAAAAGTAAACTGCGCCGCACTGACGGAAAGTTTGCTTGAAAGCGAACTCTTCGGCCATGAAAAGGGTGCTTTCACCGGGGCTGAAAAAGCTCGCCACGGCCGGTTTGAACTGGCCAATCACGGTACTTTACTGCTGGACGAGATCGGAGAACTGTCAATGAACACCCAGGGAAAATTACTGAGGGTGCTTCAGGAAAAAGAGTTTGAAAGAGTCGGCGGATCTTCCACTATCAAGACAGATTTCAGGCTTATCACATCGACGAATAAGGATCTTATTGCCGCAGTTGAGAAAGGCGGTTTCAGACAGGATCTCTTTTATCGTATCAACGTTTTCCAGCTTGATATGCCGCCCCTGCGCGAAAGAAAGGATGACATACCTTTGCTATTGGAATATTTTTATGAGAAGTCTCTAATAGAAATGAAAAAAGCAAAACATCCGGCGCCCGGGGAAGTGATGGAAGCCCTGCAGGATTACGACTGGCCGGGGAACGTCAGGGAATTAAAAAATATAATAGAACGCATGGTAGTCCTTTCCGAGGACGGCAAGATACGCATTGAAGATATACCCGAGCAGGTCAGGACTAAGAAGCTGTGGGAAATAAGCAATGCTTATCAGGGCAGCGACACTACGCTGGCCGATGCCCGGGGCGGCTTTGAACGGGAGTTTATTCTTAGGGCTCTTGATAAAACAGGATGGAATATAACTAAGGCAGCAAATGAGTTGGGCATTGCCAGAAAAAATTTATACCGTAAGATGAAGGAGTATAAAATTCAGAGCTAAATGCAAATTAATTTGCATTAATAGCAAATTAATTTGCATCAAATATAAACAGGATTACTGCCTGTATTAATAAATATTCGATAAAGACGTATAACTGAAGCTTTAATCGAGGATAAATACAAGTAATGTGAATATTTTTACCCAAAAAAACCGCTTATGACTTTGAATAAAAATGGCATGAGAATTGCTTATAATAATTAATAAATAAAAAATATAATGTCATTGTTCAATTAGTTGGTATGTTATTGGATTTAATATTCAAAATATTATAAAAACGGAGGGAAAAAACATGAAAGACGTAAAGATCATTGTTTGGGGCTTAGGCGCCATGGGATCGGGAATGGCCAATATGCTCCTGAAGAAAAAAGGCGTTGAGATCGTAGGTGCGATCGATATGGGCGCAAAGCTCGGGAAGAGCATGTATGAGCTCCTTGGCGCCGACAGAGGAAACAGGCCCGATGTCATCGTAGGGACCCCCGAAGAAGTAATCAAGGAAAAAGCAGCGGACTTGGTACTTGTATGTACCGATTCCTTTACCGCAAAAGTATTCCCCAAGCTCAAATTGGTATTGGAGAATAAAATGAATGCGATCACCACCGCGGAAGAAATGTCCTATCCGAAGGCCCAGGAGCCGGAATTGGCGGAGCAGCTGGATGAGATTGCCAAGGCCAACGGCGTATCAGTATTGGGCACCGGCATCAATCCGG
The DNA here is from genome assembly GCA_022706625.1 of Bacillota bacterium. Classification (GTDB taxonomy): domain Bacteria; phylum Bacillota; class Clostridia; order Peptostreptococcales; family Anaerovoracaceae; genus UBA1426. The sequence continues at coordinate 8,252 of JAKJCD010000080.1, forward strand.
GCCTCATCATGGACCTTCTGGTAGTGATCATGACCGGTTGCTGCCAGGATGTTAAGC
>JAKJCD010000081.1:0-7699 GCA_022706625.1 Bacillota bacterium
GTACAGCACCTCCGGCGGATTTTCGATGACCCGCAGAAGCTCGGGATAACAATCATTATCAATAGATATTGCTTTGATCCTGTTTTCTTCATCTGTGATTTTCATATGTATTCCCCATGGCAAAATAGCGATTATATCCGATGGCCTCAGCAATGTGTTCAGAAGATATTTTGTCATTTTTCCCCAGGTCTGCGATAGTCCTGGCAAGCTTAATGATTTTTTGACCGGACCTTGCTGTGAGCTTGTAGGTTTCAAAAGCCATTTTTAAAAGCTGCTTTGACTCCCCGTCAAGAGGGCAGTATTTCTTTATGAGGGGCGGCGTTAATTGTGAGTTGTAGGAGATCTTCTCTTCACTGTACCGATCTATTTGGATCCTTCTGGCATCCTCGACCGTTCGACGCATTTGCATTGAGTCCATCCTTTTATAGTTTACCGTATCGGCCAGCAGCTCCTCGCAGGGGACCGGAAAAATCTCGACATGCATATCGATCCGATCTGCCAAAGGACCCGAAATCTTGGATAAATACTGTAACACCTGGTGTTCACTGCAAATACATTTGCGGGTACTATGCCCTAAATAACCGCAGGGACAAGGATTCATCGCCGCTACAAGCATGATCTTGGCAGGATAGGTGACTGTAGCGGAAGTCCTGGCAATAGTTATTTTTTCGTCTTCGAGAGGCTGCCTCAGGACCTCCAGAGCTTTTCTCTGGAACTCAGGAAATTCATCTAAAAAAAGAACCCCGAAATGTGCCAGCGACACCTCGCCCGGTCTTGGCTTCGTCCCTCCGCCGGCAAGTGCGGTAGGAGATATGGTGTGATGAGGCGACCTGAAAGGTCTCCGGGTGATCAGACCTCCTTCTGACTGCAATTGACCTGCAATACTGAATATCTTAGTTACCTCAAGGCATTCTTCGTAGGTCATAGCCGGCAGGATCCCCGGCAGCCGGCGAGCCATCATGGTCTTTCCGGCTCCCGGCGGTCCGATCATCAGTATGTTATGAGCTGCTGCCGCCGCTACCTGCAGGGCCCGTTTTACTCCTTCCTGCCCTGCTACATCAGCAAAATCTCCATCATCAAGAGGCTGTCCTTCGGGAGCCTTTCCCGGCCGTCCGCTGTAAGGTGCAACAGGATTAAATCCGGAGAGGTGAGCTTCAACCTCCGCAATATGCTCTACGGGATATATTTCTATATCCCTCAACATAGAAACTTCCTGTTTATTGCCCGACGGCAGTATCAGCTTTTGAGTTCCACGGTTTCTGAGTCCGATTGCAAGAGCTATCGCACCCTGAACAGGATTTATTTTACCGTCGAGGGAAAGCTCCCCGATAAAGGCATACCTTGAAGCCTCGTCAGCGGAAATATCACCGGATGCCGCCATTACTCCCATGGCAATTGGCAAATCAAAATGTGTGCCTTCCTTTTTGCTGTCAGCAGGAGAAAGATTAACCGTTATCCTCTTTGATGGAAAGCGATAACCCGCATTCATAAGCGCGACTCTTATTCTTTCACGAGCTTCCCGAACCGAGATATCCGGCAAACCCACTATTGTCACATTCGGAAGCCCCGGCGAGAGATCCGTCTCCACAGTAACCACTTCCGCATCCGTTCCTACAATGGAACCGGTCAATATTCTGGAATACATATTGCCCCTCATATTGCATTCTTTATATGACGGTAATAGGTGCCGGCTTCCGATAAATAGACTTCGATCACATCTATCCTTTGGTCGTGATCCTCAAGTTTATTAACGGAAACATAATAGCGAGTTGTTCGAAGTATGTGTTTTTTTTTAGCAGCGGTGACAGATTCGCATGGGAGCCCGTAAGACAGGCTTCGGCGGGTTTTTACTTCAATGAATACTATGGTCTTTCCATCCATGGCAATAATGTCCACTTCGCCTGTTCGACATTTGAAATTGTGCTGCATTATCTTATATCCATTTTCTTTGAGGTACTTTATGGCTTTTTTCTCACCCAGTTCCCCCACCTGTTTTCTGTCATCCATACTACTCGGGGCCTCGAAATAATTAATCTTACATTTATTAACTTCATTGTAACATACTGTATGTATTTGAGCAAGTAATTTTTCTTGGCAATGATTTTTATTAATATAATATACTTGCAAGGATTTATATCAGCTTTTTAAACTGGCTGAGATCCGCCTCGTAACCTGCCTCACGCTGCTTAATGGCTAAAACTACCTTGTTGAAGTTTTTCTTTGTGACAGGATATAAAAGGATCATCAGTACAGAAATCAGCATGAAAATAGCAGGAATCATAGAAAAGGAATTAGCGGTCCACCTTAAAGCAGTCTCTGTCTGTGTCAAGGATTCCGCATCAAAGCCGCTGAACTCAAGGAGCAATCCCGTGATTTGCAGCCCTAACGCATTTGAACCGGATTCGGACAAGGACTGCAGGGAGATGACCACCCCGGCCCTTTTCTTATTATTGACCAATTCATCCACCTCACAGACATCGTAGATCATGGCAGGAATAAGCTGCCAATAGCATATGCTGCCGATGGAATATGCAAGAACGAATATTACGAAAAGAAACAGAGATCCGAATCCTATAAACCTAAAAGAGAACATCACAAGACAACAAAGGCTCATACCTGATATATAAATAGTCCGCTTATCGTGACGTTTGTTTGCTATAGAGACTGCTGGAACAAAAGCAACGGAAGCGAATGTCAAAATCGCCATAGCCACAGTGATCTCACCGGCAGTAAGCCCCATGTTAAATGTAAAGAAATATATCCTGTCTGCGCAGAAAATTGAGTAGCCGATCAGGTAGGTTATGCTTGCACCTATGACGTATCTTGTGGATTTGAGTTTTAATACCTGTTTGTATTCCTTAAGCATAGCGGCCACCTTAGAAAGATCCAAGCCGTGGTTCCCGATCTTTTTACGTCCCGCTATTTGTAAACTGTTTCCCTGCCTAAAAGAAATCTCATCTTTATCCTTGATCAAAAGAGCGCCGGTAAGTATAGTGATGAATCCGATAAATCCGCACAAGATACCCACACTTTGCCAGCCTTGAGACCGTTCCGCCCCCAGTCCCATCAGAAAGTCCACAATTATTGTAGGAAGCACCATCCCGAAAGCCAAGCCGAAGGTATTGAATACATAGGCATAACCCCGCAATACCGTCCTCTCGTCATAATCTCCCGTCAACTCGGCCCCCCATGCATGGTAAGGCACAAAAAAACACGCATAAGCTGTCCAAAACAGTATCAGCATCAAGGCATAATAAAAAACTCTAAAGCTTTGGCTTGCATCAATGGTTGTAAAAAGCAGACTTGTAAAAACCGCAAGAGGAAAAGCGGCAAAAAGAAGAAAGGGCTTTCTTCTGCCAAATCTGGTTCTTGTTTTGTCAGACAGATAGCCTGCTATGCCTCCGCAAAGCGTTTCCCAGATAGCTCCCACAGCGGCGATCGTGCCTGCGACAGCCGGATTTATACCTACAACCGTATTAAGGTAAAACAAAAGAAACGTCCCGATAAGTGTATAAAATGTCGCATCCCCTATTCCTGCAATCCCATATGCAAATTTGGTCTTAAAGCTTAATCCCAAAGATTCACCTGCCATTTCTTATGTAATAGAACATGTACTGTTGAATGAGCCCTGCCTGATTTTTATAAGTCTCCCACCTAAAGCTGCCTCCGTAGATTTCTTCGATGACTCTGTTTATCCAGACATCCACGGGGATGGATTCAAGCTTGTGGAAGGCAAAAAGCGCAACACAGCTTGCCACCTTCCTGCCGACTCCCCGCAGCTCCATCAGTTCCAAAATGACTTCTTCGCAGCTCTTATCCTTTAGTTTACAAAGATCAAGCCTGCCTTCAGCTACCGCCAAAGCGGCCCCGTGAACATATTCATCCCGGTAACCAAGGCCAAGAGTCCTGAGCGCATCCTTTCCCGCCTCTGCAAGCTTTTCCGGAGCAGGGAAAGCATAATATGCGATGTCGGATCCTCCTTTGATCCGCCTTCTCTTTTTCTCTCCGTAGGTTAGACATATTTTTTCTATGATCTTTTTTATTGCGGGGATATTCTTATTCTGAGAAATTATAAAGCTGATCAGCGTTTCAAAAGGCTCCTGTCTCAGGATCCTCAGACCGCTTCCGAAAGCAGCGGCTTTACGCAGAAAAACATCCTCTCCTTTGCAGAGCATTTTGACTACCGATCCATAATCATAACCGAGATCAAAGTAATCCTCCCATACAGGAAGCATTTCTTGAGGCACTCCCAAAACTTCGGCTCTGCAATCGTCCAGCTGCAACAATTCCACATACTCACCGAAAGCGACCAGACCATATCTCTTTTCCGATATTTGATTCATCCTGAAGCATTGCCCTGATTCTGCAATCTGCTTCAGGCTGATGTTATTCGTTTGTATTAATAAATCGTCCCCCATATGAGCCTTTCGATCAGTCATTGTGCTGAATGTCGCTTTCCTCGTACAGATCCATTATCCTCTTTACCATTTCTTCACTTTGTGCGGTGCTTTTCCCGAGGTAATGCGCCATCTCCTGGGAGAAACGTATTTGATGGTATAATAATTCCTTTGCCTGTTCCAATGTTTGACTCTTTATCAGGTCGATCTGATTTCCGTCAAAGCGGAACTTCGTTAAATCCGAATATACTCCTACGTATTGATTTTCATCACGAAGGGCATATGTCCTTTCGTGGTATCTGACTCCATATTTGGTTTTAATGCTTTCAAACTGCTCGCCGGCACCCTCGGCAAGCTTTTCAAAGTTATCGCTGTCGAGCAGATATGAAATATGTTTCCCGAGGATCGCATTATTGCATATAAACATTTTTTGAAAAGCCGGGTTCATATTAATAATATTAAGTACCCCGTCCAAAATCACAATACCGTTAGGAGTAGTTTCTATGATGCGGTCAGCACGCTGCTGGGCCAAACGCCTCATATATGAAACACACATTTCGGTCTCGGCCATCCCCCTGGCCACAGCAATAGCATTATCTCTGCAGGTCTTATATCCGCAAGCGCCGCAGTTGAGCTGCATTTCCGGATTGCTCTTTCCCGTGCTTTCCAATATCTCACGAATTTTGCTCTCGCTGATTTCTTCTTTCGGAGCAGCTCCGCCCTGTTGGTGGAAAGCTGTTTCGAAGCTTATGCCTTTATCCTCCCCTTCTTCGGTTGTTTTGTTTGAGGCCTTTTTTGCAAAGGAAACCACATCCTGCTTCCGGCTGAACAGGTTTTTATCTTTAGGAAAGCCGGGACCGTTGATACAACCTCCGGAGCAAAACAGCGGTTCGACTACCCTATACTTCCACTCTTCAGGCGAAAGCTCCAGAATCCCCTGCACATCTTCGGCGCCGCTGATGTGGATCACATCCGGATTAGTTCCGTCGCAATCTATATCCCCGGTTTTGAGCATCCCCCCCTGAAGCGGAAAAAGGCGGGCCCTGTCAAGAACTCCGCAGCTTTGAAAATCGGTTTCGCTGCACTCATCCAATAGGATGTTTTGCTCTTCCATCCATTCTATAAGTTCGGTAAATGTGAGAACACAATCGATGGCATCCCTGTTTTCCGGTCTTTGAGCTTCCTGCTTCTTAGCGGCGCAAGGACCGATGAATACGACAGCCCAGTCTTTTCCCAGCCTTTTTTTTAAAAGCCGCCCGTGGGCTACCATCGGAGAAACCACAGGTATCATCACATCTATATGTTCCGGTTTGTATTTTTCTATGTATTCAACCACCGCCGGGCAGGCAGTGCAAATATTCCCGTCTGTTGTATTCTTAAATGATTCTTCTGTAATAAGTTTTGCCCCTTCGGCAGTTTCGGACACATAGCTAAAGCCCAGTTTTCTCAAGGCATAAGGAAGCTTGTAGCAGTCTTTGGGATTGAAAGCCGCAGCAAAAGAAGGAGCAAGGCTTACTGCAACTTTTCGTCCTGATTCAAGCAGCTCTTTAACCCGTTCAATGCTTGAGCGGATTGTTTTGGCTCCTTGCGGGCATTCCCTGACGCAGGTACCGCATTTGATGCAGAGCTCATCCTCGATATAGGCTTGTCCTTCAGCCACGCTTATAGCCTTGACAGGGCATACTCTTACGCAGCGATAGCAATCCTGACAATTGGCGGTTACGGTATATACGACATTTCTGTTTTCTTTTTGCATGCATTTCTCCCCTTTCAAGCTAAATATATTATAGCTTTTATTTGGTGAATGAATCAAGAAAATTCACGCCTTTCTCCCTTTCATTAAAAACTTCTTTACAATTTAGCTAAAACCATTATATAATTAATTCCGTGCCCAACGGCACCCATATGCGCCAGTAGCTCAGCTGGATAGAGTGCCTGACTACGAATCAGTAGGTCGGGGGTTCGAATCCCTCCTGGCGTGCCAAACAAAAGATCCTCCCCTTCGGAGGGTCTTTTATTTAGTTAGTTCCTTCCTGAAGCCTGCCCGGTTAATAATAATCAACCCTGTAACGCAAAGAATAACACCAAGAAGCTGTATGAAAGAAACGGTCTCGCTGAACAGGAAGCGCCCTACCAGCAGCATGCAGACCGCCAGTAAAGTATTGCATACCATTCCTCCCAGGCTGATGTTCCAACCTGCTCTGAAAAGAAATATATAGCCGCTTTCGATACCGACCGAAGTGAAAGCAAACAATACGACAGCCCAGTTAATCTGTGCCCACTCCACAATAATTGGAATTTCCGGATTCATGATCTTAAATATCAGAAAATTAAAGACTGCCAGAACGGAATAGGTAATTGTAATTCCGGCATAAGCGTTCAGCCCATCGGGAATCGACTTGGAGCTGATATCATATGTAACATTTGCTGCAACCACTATTAAAACAGGTAAATAAAACCAGGACATAGCGCTCCTCCTACATATTAATCAACGCAAAACCAGTCAGACACAACGATATGCCGATCAGATGGTATTTATTAAGATATTCGTGAAAAAATATTTTGCCGACCAGAATAAGCGCAATGGCAATCATGATATTGCATACCAATGATCCGTAGCTGATGTTCCAGCCTGCTCGGAATAATAGAACATAACCCAGATCGATACCCATGCAGCCAAGCGCAAGAGTAAAGGTCGCCCAATTCACTTTTTTGAACTCAACCGGTAAATTCTTAACCTCACTGGTCAGGTAGAACAGCGCTAAAGAGACGGCAGCGGCAATTATATAATAAGCGGTCAGTCCTGCCTGAGCGTTTATCTCTTTGGGAAAAGCCTTTGCTGAAATATCGTATAATACATTTGATGAAATTATAATAAGAACCGGATAATAATAGGAATATCGCTTCATAAGACACGTCTCCTTAATTATATATATTTACATTTTAAATATATATCTGGTATTATTTAAAGTACCAGATAGTAAAAATTAATAGGTGCCAGAAAGGTGAAGTGAAATTGATTGTACTGGAAGAAATGTCTTTGCCTAAGTGGACACAAATTTATCAACAGTTAAAAGACCAGATGGTCAATACCAAACAGCTGCCGCCCGGATGTAAGCTTCCATCATCCCGCCAGTTATCTATAACTTTAAGCGTCAGCCGGAATACAGTGTGCTCGGCCTATGAACAGCTTTATGCTGAAGGTTACATCGAAAGAAGGCCGCGTCAGGGATTTTTTGTAGCGGATTTCAATATAGAAACACTGGCGGTCAAACCGCCGGCATTGAAAAAAATGATATCTA
>JAKJCD010000081.1:7718-8115 GCA_022706625.1 Bacillota bacterium
CTTTTCCTCTATGGAATAAACTGCTCTGTAAAGCAGTGAATGACTATAGACATAGATTTTTTGCTTATGGGCATCCGCAGGGAGAACTGACGCTCCGGACAAAGATTACTGAATTTCTTTCCTGGTACAGAGGAATTTCCTGCCTGCCGGAACAGATTGTACTCTGCGATGGAACGCAACAGGCCCTGACTTTGATCTGTCAATTACTTCATGGAAATCTAAGCTCGATGGCAATAGAAGATCCGGGTAATTATGGAGCACGGGTGGTATTTCAAAATTGCGGTTTTCCGGTTATTCCCATTCCTGTCGAGCAGGATGGAGTTAACGTGGATCATCTGAGAGTAAGCGGCGCCGGTGCAATTTATATTACCCCGTCACGGCAGTTTCCCTCGGGTGT
>JAKJCD010000082.1 GCA_022706625.1 Bacillota bacterium
CCTCTCCCAGATCCCTCTCCAGAAACTCTCTGACCTCACGGCCCCTTTCTCCAACCAATGCTATGATATTAACGTCGGCTTTTACGTTCCTGGCTATCATCCCCATCAGTGTGCTTTTGCCGACTCCGCTGCCGGAAAAAATGCCCATCCTCTGACCTTTGCCGATGGTCAGGAGCCCGTCGATGGCTTTCACTCCAAATTCAAGCACTTCGCTGATCCTTGGCCTTGCAAGAGGATTTGCACAGATATTCTGCACCTCGCACCACTCGCTGACATCCACGGGCCCCTTGCCGTCCATCGGTTCCCCCGTGGAGCCGATGACCCTTCCGATGAGATTTTCCGACACTCCTATCTTTAGGGAGGTCCCCGTTGTTTCAACCAGAGCGCCGACACCGATACCTTCCGGTTCCTCATAGGGCATCAGGAGAGCCTTGTTGCCGCGAAAACCCACCACTTCAGCATGGATCTGCCTTTCAAAGCCTTCACTGTAAATATTGCATAAGTCGCCGACCTTGCACTCAGGGCCTATGGATTCGATCATCATTCCGATCACTTTGTCGATTTTCCCGTAGTATCGGTATGTGCCCGTTTCCTGTATTAATTTACACAGTTTTTCTGTATCCATGTTTTTTGCTCTTCCCGAAGGGCAAGCTTATCCGCCCCCGTCCCTATGCTGTTAATCCAGGCCCATAGCTTCCTGAAGCTGATCCAGCTGAACCGGTATGCTCATATCCACTACACCGTTTTCTGTTTCCACCATGATAAAATCATCGTTTTGCGTCATAACCACCTTTACATTTTTAGCTGCGCTCTGGATCTTTTTGGCAGTGCCTTTATCTATCGCAACATTCAGAGTCTTGCTGTATTCCGGCAGAAAAATCTTGACCCCGGTTTCATGCTCGAAAATAATATCCTCAAGCATTTTGGCGATGGCATTTTCGTCTGCCTCTATATGCTGTTTCATGACTTTTTTTGCGATTTCAAAGGCGATCATCAACAGCTCTTTTTTCTGTCTTTCCAATGCTTCCTTTCGCTCTTTCTTTATAGCGATAATTAGGCTTTCGATCTCCATCAAGCCGTCTTCCGATGTCCTTCGCGCTTCCTTTGCCCCATCTTGAAGCCCTCTGGTATAGCCATCCCGATATCCCCGCTGCTCAGCTTCGACCTGGATGGAAAAACTCTCCGCCTCTGCATTTTCGACTATGGCGTTAGCCCTTTTCATTGCTTCGTCGTAAATGTGTCGGGACTTTCTTATGGCCTGTTCCAAAATAATCTCTTTGCTTGCGTCGATCCCTGCAGGGACTTTTTCGTCGCTTTGCGCCTTGTTCATGTCGATGTCTTCATTGCCGGGGTAAATATAAGACGACTTTGCTTTTACTATACTAGACAATGATATCATCCTTTCCGCCTTTAGTTATTATGATTTCTCCCTCTTCTTCCAGCCTTCTGATAATGGCTACGATCTTTTGCTGTGCTTCATCCACATCCCTTACTCTGACATTGTGCAGATATTCTATTTCGCTTCTGATAGTTTCGCCCATACGCTGAGACATATTTTCGAATATGATAGCCGACACATCTTTATTTGCGCCCTTGAGGGCGATGGCCATATCCTTTGTATCCACTTCGCGCAGGAATTTCTGGATAGATATGGGATCGAGGGTAATAATATCTTCAAACACGAACATTCGCTTTCTGATCTCGTCGGTAAGCTTAGGATCTTTCCTGCCCAGCTCGTCAAAGATGAACTTCTCGGCGCTTCTGTCGATTTTGTTCATGATCTCGGCGATGTAATTGATACCTCCCACCTCAAGAAGGTCCACGGTAAGCAGGGACTCGAACTTTTTCTCAAGTATGGTTTCAACCTGGCGGATCACCTCCGGCGATGTTCTGTCCATCTTTGCTATCCTTTCGACCACCTCCACCCGGATATCCTTCGGCAGCTCCGAAATGATCGATGAAGCCTGGTCGGCTCTGGCGTAAGAAAGAATCAGGGCAATAGTCTGAGGGTGTTCGTTGACTATCATATTCATCAAATTTTTATAATCCGTTTTACGAATAAATTCAAAGGCTTTGGTCCTTAATGTTTTGGTTACTCTTTCCAGAAGCTCGGTCCCCTGTTGGACTCCGAAAGCCTTTTCAAGCACATTTCTGGCATAGGCTACACCTCCTTCAAGATAGACCTTCTGTGCCACGCAAAGACCGTAAAACTCTTCGATGACTTCATCTGCCATTTCGGGAGGTACGCTGTGCTGCCTTGTGACCTCATAGGTCAGCTTTTCGATCTCATCCTCCTGCAAATGCTTATAGATGCCCGATGCCGCATCCGAACCGAGAGAAATTATTATTTGTGCCGCTTTTTGTCTGGGGGTCATTTTATCCATTTACCGAGTACCTCTGCCGCATAATTGCTTTTCCGATTTTTATCCGGCTGTTAGTCGCCTTCGGCTTTTATCCAGGAACGTATCATCTGTGCCGCGATCTCAGGATTCGAAAGCGCAAAGTCCTTGATCTGCTCTTTCCTTGCGTCTCTGACGGGAGTGATCTGCGGCAAGGGCTCTTCTCCGAAAAGCTCGTTCATCGCCTGTTCGCTTGATATTAGCTCTGCTTTTTGTGCGGCCTCTCCCTTTTTCTTTTTCTTTTTCAGGAGGAGCAGTAAGGTGACGGCTATAGCTATCAAAAGGATACCGCCGCCGGCTCCGGCATAAATCAGCATCATATTAACGCCGTCTTGCTCTTCCGCCGGTTTCTGCAATACCGAATCCGTGTCATAAAACTCAAAATTTTCAACCATTATGCTCTCGGGGCTGACCCCTACGGCATAGGCAACCAAACGAGTTATCCTTTCTTTTTCTTCGGGTTCAAATATCGCCTTGTCGATAGCGATGCCTATAGAGACGGATTCGATTTTGGCTCCGTCCTTCTGAAACTGAGAAATGACCTGATTCACCAAATAGCTGGTGTTTTCGCTGGTGCTGCTGTATGTGCTCTCTCCGGAAGCTCCCCCGACGGGATAGGTGGGGATTTCCGCATTGCTGGATGTCCCGGCGATGCCGCCGTCCGCCTGAGTTGAGGATGATGTTTCTTCACTTCTGGTAGCCTGGCTGACCACCCCTGTGTTGTTGCCGTCAACGGAAGGCGTATAGACCGTTTCTTCTTTGATCAGGTCGTCGGTATCTACCACTGCTGATACGGATATCCTCAGCATCGACCTGTCATAAGGTCCTTCAAGCACCGAAAGTATTTTCTTTTTGATATCGCTTTCAATTTTCCTCGTGATGCTGATTTTAGAAAAGTCTGTGCCGTCCTCACCGCTGTTTCCCGTCAAATCGTTGCCGCTGCTGTCAGATATGGCAACATTCTCCCTGGTGAGTCCAAGAACCGATTTTACCACCAGGTTTTGGATGCCAAGTACCTGGCTTTCCCCCAATGTGTTCCCGCTTTGCATATGGATGATGACGGATGCGGAAGGAGGCTCTTTTTCCTGTAAATAGAATACATTTTCCCCGGGCACCGTGATGGTCACTATGGCGTCCTTGACGCCGTCCAAGGTCTTGATGCTGGCAGCTATCCTTTCCTGGAGCTGTATGTTGACATATTGCTGCCTTTCATAATCGGTAGTGAGCATGCCGCTGTTTTGTTCGATCATGTAGTAACTCAGCCCGCTCTTCGGATAGCCTGCCGTCGCCAGAGCCATCCTGATCCGGGATTCCTCCTTTTTGAGGACCATGACAGCCCCCTTGCCGTCTACTTTGACATCCGCTCCCATCTGCTGAAGCTGTGCCAGTATTTCTGAGGTTTCGGCAGCTGTCAGCTGGTCAAAAATAACCACATAATCCTTCACATTTAAAAATATGCTGAAAGCCAGAGCGATGATCACGGCAATAATCGTTCCGATGAGGATCATGCTCTTGACGCCTTTAGATGTGTTGGCCCAGAATTGCTTAAACGGACCCAATGTTTTCGAAAGCTGTTCGTTCATATCAGTTTTTTACCATTCGCTTCTAAAAGCGCCGGGATTCTTAGAGTAACAGAAGCCGAACATGCATAAAGCAATAACCGGCAGGCTGACTTTATAAGTTGATCCGCATCACTTCCGAATAGGCTTCAAGCACTTTGTTTCTGAGCTGCACCATCGTCTGCAGGGCGATATCGGCCCTTGCGGCGTTTATCATCATGGTGTGCAGATCATCGGCTTCACCTATGGATAGTTTGTATGCGTCTTCTTTGGTGATTTCTTCTGTCTTTTCCACATTATCGATCAGGTCCCTGAAAACGGCTTTAAATCCATCTTCCACGCCTTCCGGAGAAAGCTGTGAGATCTTTGAAATGCCGTCTTTCAGCGGGCTGATGCTGTTTATGCCTATATTCGATCCCATGGGGATAACTGCCATTTCACACCCCTCCTGCCTCTTTGATTATCTGCCGATCTCCAGCGCTTTCATCGCCATTGCCTTAGTCGCATTGAACGCCGTCACATTGGATTCGTAAGCCCGGCTTGCGCTGAGCATGTCTATTATTTCCTGAGTCGTATTTACGTTGGGAAGCATTACATATCCCTCTTCGTTTGCATCCGGATGAGCCGGGTCGTAAACCGGGACGAAGGGCGCCGGGTCTTCCACTATGCGCTTGACCTGAACCCCTGCGGTTTTACGCCCCATGACCCTGTCCAGGCTGTCCCTGAAGCTGCCTCCTTCGATGCTGTTCAGAACTACCATTTTCCTCCGATAGGGAGAGCCCTTTTCTGTTCTGGTGACCTGGGCGTTTGCAAGATTTTGTGAGATTACATCCATCCGCATCTTCTGCGCGGTGAGTCCCGATCCGGAAATGTTAAGCGCACTTAAAAAATCCATAACTACCGCCTCCCTTCACTTATCGCATAACGCAGCCTGGCGTAAAAATCCGTCATGGTTCTTGTAAGGAATTGATATTGAATTTGAGTTTTAGCCATTTCGATGTTTTCGGCTTCTATATTGACATTGTTCCCGTCTGCCCGCTCCGAGCCGGAATGGTCTTGAGAGAGCCTTATTCCGGAATTCTGTATGGAGGTTATTCCGCGTGACAGCTCCTGCCTTGACAAAGGAGCGGCCTGCAGGCGTTTAAACTCCTGTTTCAGTGTCTGCTCAAAGTTCACTTTCACCGCTTTATAGCCGGGGGTCTCATGATTTGCAATGTTTCCCGAGATAGCTTTTTGCCTCTGCCAGGTCCCGTCCAGCGCTTTTTTTATCATTGCGGATGTTAATGAATCGCCGATCATTTCCATTCCTCCTAACACTAAAAAATCATCTTCGCCCACGGGCTAAAGATGATTTGAAATCCGCTGTTGTTCCTAAAGCTGCTGTAGCAAAATAGTATATGCAGCAGCCAGGCTGTCGTAGTGCGGCTCATACACCTTAGACCCTTGGCTTTGCGTCCTTGCCTTTAAACAAGTTTGCCTTTTATACAGTAACTATCTTTTCAATAGTAACTATGTTATATTTTGTCTAGTAACCATATAGTATCATATCTAAAACATAATGCAACATATTTATACAAATAATTATAATTATTTACTATATTTATACTGCAATAACTATACCAGGTAAAAATTTATGGAAAAAGAGTCGGTTTTGGAAGAAGGAGGAAGCGTCGCTGAATATTTTTTGATTTTATATTTATTTTTTAAGTTTTATCTAAAGTTTTCAATGAAAGTGACGATAAAAGATTTGTAGGGAAAATATCGAATAGATTTCGAACTTTTACATAAGCCAATTATTAGGGGGGTTCATCAATGGACATTTCATTTGTAAACAAAAGCAAAGCTGTGCAGCCGCAGCAGATGCGGGACACCGCAATGGATCCGGCGCGGAATGTCAGTACCGAGGAAAACAGCAAGTATGTTTTGAAAAACAAAGTGGACAGCGCCGAGATTTCAAGCAGCCATTCCGGCTCCTTCGACGACAAGCGGATATCCGTAGCAAAGTCCGCAATACTTTACGAAGTCTCGGTCAGCATCTCAGATAACCGCGTGCAGGAGCTTAAGGCTGCCATCGAAAAGGGCGAATACGATGTCCCCTCGAATTTGCTGGCAGATGCCATTCTCAAATAAAGACTGGGATAAGATACCGGGCGGAGGAGCTATGACTGATACAAATAACTTGGGATTTATTAAAATACTTGACGACTTTTATGAATATCTTTTCGGAATATTGAAGGTTTACGAGGATCTCCTGCCGGTCATCAAAGAAGAATTGAATGTGATTGGGCCGGATGATATCTCATCCCTTGATGAAAACCTGAAAGCGCAGCAGGCTCTTCTTTACAGGATAAAAAACTTTGACAGGGATGTTGCGGGATATGCCTCAAAGCTCAACATAAAAGCAGACACTCTGTCCTCCATGATACTTAAAATGCCTGAAGAACACCAGCTTCGGTTTTATGAGCTTCTTGGCAATTTTGCCGCGACCATACAGGAAGTCTCTTTTTACAAGGACAAATGCCAGGAAGTGCTTCAAACCAAGCTTTACGGCATAGATAAAACCCTCGCCCGGCTGAAAGGCGTCACGGAAAACAAAACCTACGAACGGGATGCCTCAGAAGTAAAAAACACTATCCCTAATTCTTTTGAAACCACCATATAGCAACGGGGGATTCCACAATGAGTATGAGCCCAACTTTCCTGGCCTTTCATACCGCAAGCAGAGCCCTGGCAGCAAGCCAGGCTAATATTGATGTTACGGGGAACAATATCGCCAACGTCAATACCAAAGGCTATACCAGGCAGCGGGTCGATCAAAACTCCATTTCAAGCGGCGGTTATACTCAAAAGTATGGCCTTCCGATGGCTTCACCGGGGTGGGGAGTGGAAGTCAGCGGAATAAGCCAGAGCAGAGACCCTTTCCTTGATGCCCGTTTTCGGGATCAGGCTTCGGAAAAAGGGAAGCTGGATACCATACTCTCCGGCCTCAGTGATCTGGAAAGCATATTCGATGAAGCATCCACCGACGGGCTCCTAAACGAGCTTTCAAATTTTATCAACGACTTGCAGGCCTTGTCACAGACTCCCTCTGCCGGTGATATAGCCTTCATCACAAGGACTGCTGCCCAGAAGGTCACCCAGATCATGAATGTCTATTCCAATCAGGTGACACAGGTCAGGGATCAGCAGATCTTCGATCTCTCAAGAGTCGTTATAGAAAATGAATTCAACACTAAGGTGAAAGGCATCGCCGACCTCAACGATCAGATCCGCAAGGAGCAGACCTACGGCAATACCCCCAACGAATTGCTGGACAAAAGAAATCTTTTGATCGACGAGTTATCGGAGCTGGCAAAAATAAAAGTTACTTCCCTGCCCGAGAAGATTACTGAAGACCTTACCATCGAAAGATTGACCGTCTCCCTCTACGACACGGCAACAGGCGCTTCCATCAGCCTTGTCGACAGAGGTTTATATAATACATTATACGTTACCGATAATGGCGACCGTGTAAACGTCGGCATTGCAAGCAGTTTCGGTTCGGCTGCCTCGGGGGATATTACCGCTCACTTCTCCGGAGGCTCCATTCGCGGATATCTTGACCTCATCAACGGCAAGGGCATCAACGAATTCAGAGGCGCATTATACTACAGGGATTCCATGGATATCTTCGCATCCAACTTCGCCAGGGTTCTGAACGACCTCAACACCGTGGACCCCCTAAACCCGAAACCCCTTTTTACCGCTTCCGGCGGAGGGGCTATCACCGCAGAAAATATCCGGATATCTGATGAATGGTTGGCGGACTCCACCTACATCACCACATCCACATATGGTTCTGACGGCGGTGACAATATTCTGCGCATGATCGCAGCCATTGATACCGATACGAGTTTTTACAAGGATGCAGCCGACCCATCGTCTACGGTAATGTTCAAAGGCAGTTTCCATGATTATCTCTCCGGGCTCATCGGAGAGGTTGCACTGGATGCGGAGCTCTATCAAAACTATACCGATACCTCCGCAAATGTTTTAAACGGTCTTTATGCTGCACGAGAGTCCATATCCGGTGTATC
>JAKJCD010000083.1:0-1783 GCA_022706625.1 Bacillota bacterium
TATCATCGTATTCGGAAAAGGGATTACCAGCGGTTATTTTCCGCTGGCTGGGATCATTGTCAGACGGGATATCCATGACTGCATAGAAGAGAAAGGGATCAAGTTCATTACCGGCCATACCTTCGGGGGAAATCCTCTGGCCTGTGCCAGCGCTATAGCTACGATAGAATTTATGAAATCTCGTAATATCGTAAAAGAGGCGGCGGAAAAAGGAGTGCTGCTTAAAAAGAAACTGCACGAGCTTGCGGACCGCTGTACCATAATAAGCGATATTCGGGGAAAGGGCCTTCTTTGGGGCGTAGAATTTGCCAAAGAGCGCACAGGAATAGAATTATTTACACCAGAAAATAATATTACAGGAAAGATAGTCAAGGCCTGCTTTGAAAGAGGCCTCATCGTATATCCCAGCGCCGGGTTTATTGACGGAAAACATGGAGATTCTGTTCTGCTATCCCCGCCATTGACAATAACCGAAAAAGAAATAGAGCATTTAGCAGCATTGCTCGAAGCATCGATACATGACGTCGAAACAAATATGTCTTGTGAATAGAATAATCTCAGGAAAAGTATGGCCTGATCAGCAGCATATTGAAATATGTAATGGGAGCCGGGGTTCTGCTTATTGCTTTTTATATGCTTTATTCAGGGTTTTAGAAAAACCCGCGGCTCCAGACAGCGCCGGCGCTAAGAGCTATCTGATTTTAAAGGATTCACAATCTGTGCATTTAACATCTCTTGGGTCATTTTCGTGAGTTCCTACCCTGATTTGACTCAATGCACAGTAATCATCACTCTGAGCATGATTGGCGCATTGATTTACCGAACACCTGATGCTGTGGTTGTAGTTTGTTTTATCCATTTTAAGACCTCCTGTTTTATTTCTCACTAGTATGCCACCGATGAATAAAAATATGAGCTGAAAAAGACAAAGTAAAAACTTTATGTTATGCCTGTACAAAGGTTTAAATTTGAAATAAAATATAAATAGTGCAGGGATTTTCCATTATACTGCTATAATACTTATTCTACATTCTTATAACAAACGGCAGTTCAGCTGTAGCCGTTAATTGAAATCCTAAACCATAACATAAAAAACAAAAATGATATCGTAGCTTTAAGCAATTGAATAAGAGGAGGTAAAGCATGTCAGTATTGATCAAAAACGGAACCATAGTTACTGCGGAAGGCGAATTCGCAGGTGATATCTTCGTTGAAGGAGAATCCATCAGCGCTGTTGGAGAAGGTTTGAAGCTACAGGCAGACGAGATAGTAGACGCAACAGGAAAATATATTTTGCCCGGCGGGGTTGACCAGCATGTGCATTTCTCCTTTACCTATAAAGGAAGCAAGGTGCGGGGTTTTGAAACATCTAATGCCGCAGCCGTCGGCGGAACTACCACCCTTATTGAATTCGTTAATCAGGTACAGGGAAAAGGGCTTGTGGAGTCTATAGATGAATATCGAAAGACAGATGCGGATGGGATTGCCATGGTGGACTATGCTTTTCACAGCATTATGACGGATCCGCGGCCCGAGGTGATTGAAGAGATCCCGAGGCTTGCGGAGGCCGGATACCCGACTATGAAGCTCTTTATGGCATACAAAGGAATGTTCTTTCACGCAGACGATGATTCGATACTTAAGGCCCTTTATAAAGGCAAGGAAGCGGGAATTACGGTGATGGTCCATGCGGAAAATGCCGAGATGATTGATGTTCTTTCCAAAAAACTTATCGCCGAGGGTAAAACGGACCCTTATTATCATGCCGTATCCAGACCGCCGG
>JAKJCD010000083.1:1793-7457 GCA_022706625.1 Bacillota bacterium
AAGGAGGGCTATTTACCTTGCGGAGCTGGCGGACGCACCCCTTTATGTTGTCCATGTTTCAGCGAAAGAA
Organism: Bacillota bacterium; assembly: GCA_022706625.1. Lineage (GTDB taxonomy): Bacteria > Bacillota > Clostridia > Peptostreptococcales > Anaerovoracaceae > UBA1426. Next base: position 1,864 of record JAKJCD010000083.1, read on the forward strand.
GCTCTTGAAGAGATCAAGCAAGCCTACGGCAGAGGTCAGGCGGTTTACGGGGAAACCTGCTCTCACTATCTTGTGCTTGATACAGAAGACTTGGCAAAGCCCGGTTTTGAGGGGGCAAAGTATGTTTGTTCTCCTGCCCTCAGGACCAAAGAGCACAGGGATGCTTTGTGGGAGGCTGTGAATCGGGGATGGCTCAATGCTATAAGTTCGGACCACTGCGGCTTCGATTACAAAGAGCAAAAGCATATGGGAGCGGGGCCGGGCAAATCCTTTGCGGATATTCCAAACGGCGCACCCAGTCTGCAAAACAGGCTGAACATACTCTGGACTTACGGGGTGTGTGAAGGCAAGATCTCAAGATGCCGTCTGGTGGACCTCTTTGCCACCACGCCTGCCAAAGTCAACGGGCTTGAGAAAAAAGGCCGGATCGAGATCGGGTTTGATGCGGATCTGGTAGTTTTCGACCCGGATTATGAAGGGACCATCAGTGCTGCGTATAATCTCGAAGGAGTTGACTACTGTCCCTTTGAAGGGTTTAAGCAAAAAGGGAGAGCCGAAACCGTATTTCTGAGGGGAAGCAGGATAGTTGATAATGGCAGCTACGTGGGGACAAAGGGACAGGGCAAGTTTATTCCCGGCCGGCCATACGGCCTGGCATATGGCGGATGACCCGCAGCGGAAGTGATGAGGAAGACCTTGTGGTATGACTCAAACTGCCGGAGAGCTACAATAGGAGGGACAGATGGATACGGAAAAAATTATAAGTTATATAGAAGCCCATAAAGAAGACATCATTCGCGATGCGGGAGATCTGATCGGGATACCAAGTATCTCAGACGATCACAAGCAGGTACTCAGGGCTTTGGAGCATGTTCTTGCAATAGGCCGCAGTATGGGATTTCAAGCCCGTTCCGTTTTAAACGGGCAGGCAGGCATTATCGAAATCGGGGAAGGTCCTGAGACTTTGGGGATCCTGGTCCATGTAGACGTGGTCCCTCCGGGGGATGCGGCTTCCTGGGAAACCCCACCCTTTGAACCTGTTATAAAAGATGGAAAGCTATATGGCAGAGGAGCCGTCGATGACAAGGGGCCCATCATAGCCAGCCTCTATGCTATGAAAGCTGTAACTGAGCTGGGAATCCCTTTGAAAAAGAAGGTACAGATGATCATCGGGACACAGGAAGAAGTAGAATGGACGGATATGGAGGCGTATGTAAAGGCATTCCCGCTGCCGGACTACGGCTTTACACCCGACGGAGAGTTCCCGGTGTGCAATATTGAAAAGGGTGTCACCGATATTGAGCTGCTTGTTCCTGTAAAAACCCCGGATATAGAAATGGAAGGGCTTTTCTTAACAGCCATTAACGGAGGCACGGCTACCAACGTGGTGCCCGATCATTGCAAGGCTTCGCTTCTAAAGCGGACCATCAAGGGGGACGGAAATGTCGAAGAAGAGGTCTTTACATTGGAGGGGAAAGGAGTATCGGTTCATTCCTGTCAGCCGGAAAAGGGCAAAAATGCTATATTGGAGCTAAGCAGCCTTTTATCAAAATACCCGCTGGCGGATACGGAGCCGGCAAGACTGGCAAAGCTTCTTGACCGACAGTTCGCAGATATTAATTGCAGCGGGATCGGACTTTATAGCGAGAATGAGTACTATGAAGGGGAATATGTTCACCGCAATATTGTATCTCCCACCATGATATCCACCGAGGAAGGGGCAGTACGCATAAACTTTAATCTTCGCTCTGCCTATGGGACCTGTAAAGAAAAGATCAGGAATGCCTTTGAAGAAATTGCGGCGCAAATAGGAGGAAGCATAGAGAAATTTGCAGGTTTGCCTCCGGTATTCGTAAGCAAGGAAAGGCCATTTATGAAAGTCTTTGCGGAAGCCTATGAAACCGTTACCGGACTGGAAAACGAATTTACTCTCGCGTACGGGGGTTCTTATGCAAAGGCGATGGACAACGTGGTTTCCTTCGGGCCTCTTTTTCCGGGGGAGGAGGATACATGCCACGAAGTAAACGAATACATCGCAATCGACAGCCTTTTGCTTAACGCTAAGGTGTTTGCCGAGGCCATCGGACGGATTGCTCTTTCCGATGCCGGCTTCAAATAAGTTCGCAGATCAGAAAGAAGGTGATGAGTTGCACATGAATTAAGCAAACACCCGTTACCGTATAAAGATTGCAATACAATGATTATGAAAACTTTCGGGTTGATTGTCAGAAAGGCGGTGGAATATGGAATCTTCTTACGGAATCATTAGCTTGATTCCAATCATTGTCATTTTGGTATTGGCTCTGGTTACAAAAAATACATTTGTTTCTATACTTATCGGTGTAATTACCGGGTTTTTGATCCTGGCAGGTATGAACCCAATGGATACCTTTTATCAATTCATTGATGGGCTATACGAGGTCCTGATGGATGAAACCACCGTTTGGGTGCTTCTGCTGTGCGCACTGTTTGGCGGCCTCATCCAGTTGATGCAGGACTCTGGGGGAGTCCTGGGCTTCGCCACCCTTGCACAAAAAGTGATAAAAGGCAGAAAAGCTTCCATGATAGGGACATGGATCCTTGGAATCATTATTTTTGTTGACGACTATTTAAACTGTCTTGCAGTGGGAGCAGCCACAAGGCCAATTACCGACAGAAACAGAGTGTCCCGGGAAATGCTCGCCTACATAGTAAACTCCACAGGGGTCACGGTATGTGCTATCGTCCCATTCTCAACCTGGGGTGCATTTATGTCTGCGCTTATGATTGAATCCGGAATGGGTGAAGGGATGACTGCTTTCAGTGCATATGTTTCTGCCATACCTTTCGTGTTATACGGCTGGCTGGCGGTCATTTTTGTGCCTTTATTCGCCCTTGGGGTCGTGCCTTTATTCGGGCCCATGAAAAAGGCGGAAAAAAGAACCCTTGAAACAGGGCAGGTATTATCCGATGAATCTAAAGCGGCCTTGATAGAGCTCCCCGAAGAGGAGAGGGCTTTTGAGGGCAAAAAATGCAATGCTCTCAATTTTATTATACCGATTTTGGTGGTAACAGCCGTGACCATTATTACTGAGGACATGGTGGTCGCTTTACTGGTATCCATCTTAGTTTGCCTTGTCATGTATCTGCCCCAGCGGCTCATGAGCTTTACGAAGTTCTTTGATTCTGCTGTCAAGGGGATGGTAGACATGTTCCCGGTATTAATACTTATAATCATGGCTTATGAACTGATTATTATCAACGAAGGGCTGGGCATGACAGACTTCGTTATCAGCGGAGCCCTTAAAGCACTTAACCCGGCGTTGCTTCCGGTCACTATTTTCGTAGTAATCGCCGCGCTTTCCTTTGCTTCCGGAAGCTTCTGGGGGCTTGCGGCTATCGCCTTCCCCATCGTCGCTCCTTTAGCGGCAGCCATGGACGTCAATCAGTTTTTATGCGCCGGAGCTTTGATCTCAGCTGTATGTGCAGGGGGGCATATCTGCATTTACAGTGATACCGTCATTTTGACCTCGGCTTCGACACAGTGTTCTCCGGTGGATTATTTTAAATCCTCCTTCCCTTTGATAATGCCTCCGTTTATTCTGGCGGCAATAATATTCCTGATTTTGGGAGTTATCATGTAATAAGGCTGCCACAACGCAGTATTTTCTAAACGGCCGTCGAAAATAAAACACGGCCGTTTATGTTTATTTTTGGAACAAAAAAATATGCAGAGAATACTATATGGTATATCATCAATAAAGGAGTTGATTCTGTGAGATATATTGTACAACCATGGGAAACCTGGGAAAAAATGAACACGTTAGCCTCGCGGTTCGGTGTGACTCCGGAAAGCTTAGTAGCGGCAAATCCGATTCTAAACGCTATACCCCTTACTCCGGGAATGCAGCTGACGATACCGGGAAGGCCGGAGTTAGAATTTCCGGCCGGCACTTATATCGATTACATTGTTCAGCCGGGGGATTCAATTTATGAAATAGCCAGAAGATTTCGGCTGAACTACAGAAATGTTGTTTCCCAAAATGCCCAGATCCCGAATCCGGACGTGATCTGGCCGGGCCAGGTCCTGAAGCTTGTATACAGGTAGCCCGATATGACGGATAGTAAGGAGGAGGGTTCGCACTCTCCTCCTTACATTTACTCTTCTTTTACCTCTTCTTGGCATTTAACATAATATTCCCAATAATGAAGTTAAGAAATAGTATTTGGAACATTACCAAGGAACTTTATCTGGGTTCGATAGAGGATTGAAATGTAACAGAAAAATAGGGTTAAATAACAGCAGGAGCATTGGAGCCGGGCTTGGATACATCTTTTTTGTGCATCAAAGCCCGGCACGTTATGCCGTTATAGACTTTTGATATAATTAGGGTTATTATTGAAACATAAATGATTTGCACTGCGTCTTATACAAAGCTAATTATAAAGGGGGTAAGTTTCTTGGGATATGCACTTAACAGAAAGCTGGGGTGCCTGATGCTGGCGGCAGCCTTATGTTTTTCGTTTTTTTTGCCGATGGAAAGCTACGGCGCATCCACCTTTTCGGATATTAAAGGCCATTGGGCTGAACAATACATTGAGAAGGCAGTAGCCCAAGGCATTATCAAAGGCTACACCGATGGGAGATTCCTGCCGGATGAAAAGGTAACCCGCGCCGAGTTTATCAGCATGCTGAACCGGGCTTTAAGAAATACAGCTACTGGAAGCAGCAGCTTCAACGATGTGTACAGGGATGCCTGGTATCACACCGATGTGTCGAAAGCGGTCACCGCAGGCTTTGTCAGCGGGTTTGACGACGGAAGTTTCCGCCCGAATTATAAGATTACCAGGCAGGAAGCAGCTGTGATGCTGGCAAGGATCATCCCTTCCTACGGTTACAGCACTAATTTGAGAGGCTTCAAAGATTATTCCTCTATCGCAGATTGGGCATATGCATCACTGGCTAAGGTAAGCGGTAAACGCTACATTTCAGGATATACCGACGGATTGATACATCCTTTGGATCCGCTGACCAGGGCTCAAGCGGCAAAGATTATCAGCGATATCATAATAAAGGAAACCATTGATCCGACGGATCCCGTCATCAAAAAGAACGGAACTAAACTTTCCGGCAGAATATTTTCAAACAACGTGACAATCCATAAAGACCTGGATGATGGAAGTGCAGATCTGGATAACTGCGTCATATTAGGGAAGCTGATCGTGCAGGGAGGCGGCGACAGCACTGTTACAGTAAATAACTCACGGGTCATCAGCGCATCGGTGAACCGATCAGCCGGCCCTGTCAGGCTGCTGGCAAAAGGGGAGACTAATATTCTTAGCACGGCATGTTCGGGGGAATTCCTGCTTCAAACGACAAATCTGACAGGGGATGCTTTCGGCCCGGGCTTTGAAAAGGTAAGCTTTTCATCTTCCGCATCCGGAACCTTGCAGGGGAACTTCCCATATGTTGCTCTTGACGGTTCATCAGCGAAGCTGAAGCTGACTTCTGGGACAATCACGACTCTGGATATAAACTCAGCCGGGCGGAGGTCCGATATCACCTTGGAGACCAAAGCTTCCGTGAACCAGGCAAACGTCTACGGCGAGTCTTA
>JAKJCD010000083.1:7476-7851 GCA_022706625.1 Bacillota bacterium
CGGCGCCGGCGTCATTTCAAATATGCAGGTTTACGCAAAGGGCGTGACTTACGAAACTAAGCCTAAAAGGTGGACCATCAACTCCGGCGGAGAAACTCCGTCTCAAAAGGATGCCAAGCTGGACATCACCTTCGATCCGGCCGAGGGCAAAACCAACATCTATTTAGATACTAAAATCACCATCACCTTTAATTCCGCAGTGAGAGAAAAGGACGGAAGCTCGATTACCAACGGAGAGATTCCGGATATCGTTACCATTCGCAAGGGGTCAACAACAGGAAGCACCGTGGCTTACAGCGGGTCCATCAACTCAGCGAAAACTGTCATGACCTTGACCCCCTCATCTCCGCTGGAGTCAAAGACAAAGTATTATGT
>JAKJCD010000084.1:0-7164 GCA_022706625.1 Bacillota bacterium
TGATGATGGCTTTTACCGAGTACTGTAAAAGGATGCGTAAAAACAGAGCCATCGTTAAGATTGCCAGAAAACTGTTGAACCGCATTCGTTACATTTTGAAGCATCAGACACCGTACGTTCCGTGTATTGCTAAGTAATTAACGAATCGGGGATATGGCCCAATCTAGTAAAAGCCCATGCCGTGGGTAACGATATGTCATTCTTGCAGCTCATGTCTCAACATTATGTCTGCTACCACTCAGACTTCGTACCCACACTTTAAAACATGACAAAGATACTGCAGCTGCCCCACGGGCATGTCTGCTCATAGAAGATTAGCTTTAAAGATTGGGAATCCCTAAAATTATTTGTAAGAAGATTAACTTGAGTTGACACAAAATAAAAAAGGTGGTCAGATACCTCCTGGCAAAATAAACCACTAATTAAAGGAGGTAAGTCATGACCACCCAAGAGAAACTCATTAAACGCAAGCTCAACATACTCGATTTAGCAGAATATCTCAAGAACGTATCAGAAGCCTGCAAAGTAAGCGGGGTATCCAGACAACATTTTTATGATATTAAGCAGGCATACGAAGAGCATGGTCTGGAAGGTCTCAAGGAAAAGAGCCGGCGGAAGCCCTGCCTGAAGAACCGGGTGGCCCCGGAGATCGAAGATGCAGTGGTGAAGAAGACGTATGATTATCCGGCCTACGGGCAGGTGCGCCTCTCAAATGAACTGAGGAAGGAAGGGATACCGATATCCTCCGGAGGAGTAAGAAGCATCTGGCAGCGGCACAATCTGGAGACCTTCAAGAAGAGACTGAGAGCGCTGGAGGAGAAAGCAGCACAGGAAGGAATTGTATACACCGAGGCCCAGTTGCAGGCACTTGAGGCGGCAAAACGGGAGCGGGAAGACCATCCCGATGAGATCGAGACACAGCATCCCGGTTATCTGATCAGCCAGGACACCTTCTATGTGGGTTATTTGAAGGGTGTAGGACGGATTTACCAGCAGACGGTGATCGATACCTATGCCTCCGTAGCATTTGCCAAGCTGTATACCTCCAAGGTGCCGGTTACCGCAGCGGATATTCTGAATGATCGGGTGCTGCCGTTCTTTGAGGAGCAGCAGATTCCTATTTTGCGTGTCTTAACCGATCGGGGGACCGAGTTCTGCGGGGCACCGGAGAGGCATCCCTATCAGTTATACCTGCAGCTCAATGAAATCGATCACACTAAAACGAAGGTACGAAGCCCGCAATCGAATGGGATATGCGAGCGATTCCACCAGACGGTGCTCAATGAATTTTACCGTGTAACGTTTCGTAAGAAGATTTACTCGGATATTGAAACTTTACAGACCGATCTGGACGAGTATATGCTGGAGTATAACACGAAGCGCACCCATCAGGGGAAACGATGCCAGGGTAAAACCCCGATGGAAACATTCATGGAGGGTAAGAAACTGTTCGATGAGAAGAACCTAGCAGAGAGAATGGCGGCAGCGTAACTGCCGTTGACACGCCGGGAGAATCTGGCCACTGTCAACTCAAGTACTGTTCAGGACAGAAAATCTTAGCTGTTGATGATGACGAGGGATGTAGAAGCATTATGAAAGGAATATTGGAACCAGTTTATAACGTATGTTTGGCTGCAGATAGTATAGAAGCTTTAGAAAAAATGCAAGAGTCAAAACCTCCTTTTGATTTAATCATAACAGACATATACCATGGATGGATGAATGGTATTGAAATGATAATGGAAATACGCAAACACAATATTGATATTCCCATAATAGTAGTTTCGGGAAATATTACTTCTAAAGTGATTGAATTGTTTAAAAATGGTTTATTCCCAGTCTTAATGTCAAAGCCTTATAAAAGCAAGTATTTATTGAAAATTGTTCAACAGCTTTTGAGTATCAGTTAGACACTTGTCAAGTGGTGTTTTTTGAATTCTATTTCGTAATAGCAAAGATAACAAGTAAGATGAAGGTTGGTTTTAATAACCTCAGTTCCTGCGCCAATTCAATGCATCAGCAAGGCTAAAAGGACAATTATAGATGCCGATAAGAATTTAACAGGCAATATACTTTTTTAGAGGAGATACAAAATGAAGAAGCTGATAATAATATTTTTTGTATCCTTCACAGTAATATGTTGTTCAACTGCTATGTGTAATAGTGGAGAAGAACAAGACAGAGAATCTGATTGTGGATCTTCATCTTCTTGGGACAATCGGGACACGTTTTCTCAACCTTATAAAAAGGATGTCTATGGTCCTGGCATTAATGCAGATGCAACTGGTCGGCCTTTTAAGTGGCAGACGGAACAAGGTCATACGGATCCTTTGCTTGACGTAAAACCAAATGAATACGGACCAGGTGTTGGTATGGATCAATATGGTCGTCCAGTTAAACCAGTTCCATTTCCTTAGAAAAAGTTGGGATACACAGACGCTGTGTCCATTTAGAGTCCATATATTACTTCCACAGCTTATATTCGCTTCATTCTCTCTACTGTTTACACAAGGAAAACATTGGTCATTCTGATATGTTAATAATGGCAGGCAGTTAAGGAAAGGCATGTAGCAGGACTTCTAATCCGTAGGTCGCCCGTTCGAATCGGGCCAGGCGTACCAGAAATACCGGCCATCCCCGTGATGGCCTTTTTTGCCGTGGGTAATTTTGGGGGGTGGATTTCGCATATTCAATATCATCTCAGGTCTTTGCATCCTGCTGAGGATCCGTGTCATTTTTATAACAACCTTTGCCGTACATTTTGAATAATTGTGCAAATGGCCGCCCCTACAATATCAATCATGGAGTCAATAGCACCCACCTCGTGCAGATAAACTTCTTCCAATAAATGATTATGAGCCTTTTGCCTCAGGCGATATCGACAGTCGGAAAATGCGCGTACTGATTTTTTTGTCGTTTGTGGCATTGACGGTCATGGTCGTTATTCAATTTCAGCTTCCATATTCAGAAAAATATCGCGCAGGTTGCTGAGCCGTTCGGGGTCGGATGTCCAGTAACCTCTGCGCTCGCATTCAATGAGGGATTCGCAGATTTTGACCGCCGCATACGGATTGTTCGCCTGTAACCGTTTGCGCATCTCTTCATCAAAGACCAGCCGGTCCGCCACTCGGTCAAACACCCAGTTTTCCACGCTGCCGGTTGTTGCGGCAAAACCCAGGAGATGTTCAACCCGGTCTTTTATTTTTTTAACACCGTGGAAATCATGCCGCAGCATGCCATCAATCCAAACCGGATTCAACATCCTGGTGCGGGTTGCCCGCTCGACGGTTATTTTCAGGTCTTCAACCGCGACCGCTTCTTCCGTGGAATCAACCACCAGCACATCTGCCCGTCCCCCCTTTTTGTGTTGCACCGTCCGCGCCAGGCCCCCCAGGAATTCATAATAATGATCAAGATCCGTCACCTCATATTCGTTGTTATCCCGCTCCTGGGTTACCAGGTCAACCGACTGCGCGGCCTGAGCAAACGCCTGTACATGCTTCTGTACTTTGCCCCTGAAATAGGCGTAGCTCATGCTGTCATCATACTGCTTGACCAGATCCTCTTCACGCTGCCAAGAGCCGGTTTCGACCAGCGTGCGCATGGACGTGGCATATTCTGTCGGTGACGGGCCGAAAATCCGCGCCAGCGCAAACTCCTGCAAGGTTTCGCGCTGCTCCTGCCAGTGCTTTTTGACAAAATTGTGTTCCCCGGACTCATCACAGCCGGCCGCCATCTCAAAGGCCCGGTTGAGCAAATCAATATGGGTGCCGAAAGTATCTCGAAAAATACCGCAGATGGTAATTACCACATCAATCCGGGGGCGGTTCAGTTCGACCAGGGGAATCAGTTCAAGCTCCTTAAACCATGCGTTCCGGGAGTGCTTTATTCTCACTCCGAGCAGGAAAAGAATGGCTGCTATGGTGTCGCCGCCGGTCTTCATGGTCTCAAATCCCCAGAGCACCATGCCGATGGTCTCAGGCATGGTGTTATGTGCTTTGACATAGCTGGCTATGAGCAACTCGGCCGCCCGCTTGCCGCGCGTCTCTGCCGCAATCGTCGGAACCCCCCGCGGGTCAAAGGCATACATGCCTCTGCCCGATGGGTACACGTCCGGGTCCCGTATCGGATCTCCGCCCCGGGCCGGCAATATGTACTTCCCCTCAAGGGCGTTCAGCAGGCACCTGCTTTCCGGAAAACAGGAAACCTGGTCGGCAATTTTTTTCACAAACACCGGATATCCGTCCGGCAACCATGCTGGGGCCCCGCCCTCAAGTATGGTTGCAAGGATTTGCCGCGCTAGGCCTTCAATCCTGTCTGATGCTGAGGCATCTTCCGCATTGAGTTTATGCTCTCGGGCAATCATACCGTGCAATGACGGATATTCACGCTCGATGCGCAATACACTCAGAAGATAATCAATAACCTCCTCACCGGTAAAGGTTTTATCCAGCATGTGCAGTCCGCTTGGGATCAACCTGCGCTTCATCCGGTCAAGCTCTTTTCCAATCTGCGATATGTCACCTGAAAGGTATAGCTCATCAGCCGTTTTTTTTATCAATTCCTGAACCTCTTTGGCAGCCGTATCTTGGTATTCCCTGAGCAGATCCTCCAGGATGACATAGCGCTCATACAGCCCCGAGGGCTTCATCGGCGGAGAGGCGTGAGAAATACAGAGCGCGTAGGAGCGGCGTTTGGCAATGGTCGCTTCCGAGGTATTGCCGATCCAATAGTAATAGATATGCGGTATGTCGCCAATCAGTATGTCCGGATAGCATGCAGCTGAGAGCGCAATCTCTTTGCCCTTGGTAAATTCAAGGGTACCGTGCATACCGAAATGAACTATTGCGTCAGGCTGAAAAACCTTCTGCAGATACCAGTAAAAGGCGAGATACTGGTGATGGGGCGGCAGTTCCTTATCGTGGTATGCCTTATCCGGGTCTTCGTGTGCACCCCGGCCGGGCTGAACGCCCAGAAAAATATTGCCCAGCATTACACCGGGAAGGATGATCCCGCCGGCTTCAGCCATAATGGCGCCCGGCGGCTCCCCCCAGTGCGCAATAACTTCCCGTCGGACCTGTTCCGGCAGCTCTCCAAACCACCGCACATAATCACGGCACGGGACGGTGATGCCCTGTTGCTGAATGAATTGCGGACTGTTGACCAGGCCGGACGAGAGAAAAAATTCACGAAAACTGCCCTCAGGCATAATTGCCGCGTAGCCGTTCTGTTTAAGTTCATGCAAAAATAGTTTGAGGCTCTCCATGACATCAAGATACCCGGCACTGCCGACGCCGTCCTCTCCGGGCGGGTAGTTATAGGTGATGAGGGCAACGCGTTTTTCCCGGTTGGGCTTTCGCCTGAGGGCAAGCCAGTTGAGCAGGCGCTTGCAAAGCTTTTCAATCCGTTCAGGCAGCACCTCCACGTCCTTGACCGTTCCCAGCAGTTCGTCGGCATGGCTTTTCATTCCCGCAATAAATAGTGGCTCCACCAACCCGTCAAGCTCGGGAAGCACCACGCCGAGAATCGTTTCCATGGGCTGCAGGCCCTGTGCGGACTGCTCCCAGTGCGATAGTTCGGTTTCAAATGCTCTGAGTCCGATCATGCAGGGAACATCCAGCTGCTGCAGCAGCTCATAGGTGGGCTCAGGCTCGCCGCCATAGGGGCCGCCGTGCAGTCTGAAATACTGCAGGTTTAAAAACAGGTCAATACCGGTGAAATAGTGTTTGATCGCCTTGAGATTATGCTCAACACTGGAAAAAACGTTAATAGTGTTGGTTTTTCCCTGCAGGCATTGGTTGATCGCGTCTACCACCGGTCTGGTGTCGTTAAAATGCATACCGCTGTAGAACAATATCCCCACGGTCGGCTTGGTTTCATCGAATCGGGCCTGCTGTTTGTATTCGTCAAGATTTTCGCAGCATCCCGCGCCCGGCAGGTATAATCCACATCCCGGCGCCGGTTTGGGCGGAGGGACCTTTTTTATCTGATTTATGTTTCCATACTCCTTGAGTAAAAAGAGCAGCAGGTTTTTGAGATTCTCGGCATCGCCTTCCTGATAATACTGCTGGGCCAGAATCCAATTGCGCATGTGCTTCAACACGCCGAACGGCAACAATTTTCCGGCCTTTTTCGTCAGCTCGGAAAATTTCTTTGCCTTGATATAGCTGTGCACATTGAATTCCCGGTCAGCGCCGGGCTTGAACATCCGTGCCGACGAAAAGGAACCCATCCGGGTAAGCGCCAGTATTTGCTGATTGGCGCCGACCAGCACCACAATAGTCTTGCCATTAAGCCGCGCTATCTCACACGGTAGTTCCCGGGCAATGCGGATATCCGAGCGGATATCAATCAGCACGATGTCCGCCCACTGCAGGGACGTCTGCAGCGGTGCCAGTGAAATATCCGGGTCTTCGTAATCGGTAAAGTAGATTTTTTTCAATATGGCAATGGCGCCGTACTCGTGTCTGACCGCGTCCAACGATTCCCGCAGGGCAGCGGTATTGCTCATGGTGGTTAAGGCCAGAATGTTTTTCACAGCACATCCTCAAGATAGAAAAGCGGTGCCTGAAAAATCCGGGCCAGGTCCTCGAGCGCGCCTACGCTGCGATTTTTATTTTCGGTGTAGACAAAGGTCAGGGTAACGCGGCCGGGAATGCGGGCGGACAGATACGCAATATCCTCATCAAGGCTGCCGTTAATAAAAACATTGCCGCGCCCGTCTGAAATTACAATAATTGTGACCGCAGCATTCTGATGCTGCGCGGCCAGTTCAAACGCGGCGGCAAGAGCCGGCGTGAGCGGGGTTTTTCCGCCGGTGGGAAGATTTTCCAGCGCATTCTGAAGGCGCAGGATATCCGCCGTGGGTTCGACGATAATGCTTGCCTCTTGATTGCGAAAGGCGATAAGCGCGACCTGGCTGCGTTTCGCGTATGACTGCCTGAGCACCAGCCAGGAAAGAGTCTTTGCCAGACGGATTTTTCGCTCCAGCCGCATGGAAGATGAAGAATCAAGCGCGACAATATATAACCCTTCACCCTTGCCGATGCGCACTTTTTCCATCAAATGGTCGGTCAGCTCCTGGAGGGTTCCGGTTTCCCGGATTGTCTTGCGGATGGTTGCGTCAAGGGCGATATCCCGCCCCGCGATGCACTGCCGCGCACG
>JAKJCD010000084.1:7174-7511 GCA_022706625.1 Bacillota bacterium
AATATAAAGTCCGCGCGGCTGCGCGGTTTTAGCGGTATCATTGCCCCGCGCCGGGCTCGTGATACCATGATTAAGGAAGTTTTTTTTTATGTCTCCCGTCAGGTCGAAGTCGCTTATTTCCTCTTCCTGCTTGGTATGCATTATCTGCGCAATCATATCCGGCGACAGAGTTTTCTCCTTTTCAAAGGGTGACTGCCGCATTCGGTGCTGCAGTGCCAGCAATGCCGCCTCCTCAATATCCGATTCCGCCACCGCAGTTCTGCCGTCTAGCGCGGCGAGAGCGCGCGCAGTCTTCTCCAGGGCAATATCCGCGCGGTGGGTTTTAATTCTCAGCGTG
>JAKJCD010000085.1 GCA_022706625.1 Bacillota bacterium
GGACGGGATGCACATCATTACAACCGTTGCCACTGTGAGAATCAGGGAAATAGTTGTTATCGCCTGATGTCCCGACCATATGACAGGCTTTTGTGGCAGAAGCTTATGGAGCTTTCCCGCCGCTACCAAACTTCCCGTAAGGGTGAGGGTGCCTATGACAAGAGCCAGGGCTCCGGTAAGCAGAGCAAAGGGAGAAAGCACGGAAATGTCCAGAAGAGTTACGATAGCCACCAGCGCTGCGGCAGCCCCGCCGAACCCGTTGAGCAGCGCTACCACCTGGGGCATCTGGATCATTTTTATTTTAAAGGACCAGTATACACCGGCGATCAATCCTAAAACCAGGCAGACCCAAAGACCGACGGCATCTATGAGATCATATTTAAATAAGGTTATAACAACGGCGCCGGCGGTGCAAAGAATACTGATCATATTGCCCCTGACTGCAGTTTTAACTTTGCTTAATAGGGAAAGGCCCACCAAAACGCCAAGGGCCAGTATCCCGCACAGAACAAAATAAACCGTATCGCTCATTTCTGGCCCACCTCCTTATGTTTGAACATTTTTAGCATGCGGTGAGACAGACCGAAACCGCCGGCCACATTGACCATAGCAAGAAATATTCCCAGGTAGCCTAGGATTTGGTTCGATGTGTAAACAGCCATGGCAGTGCAGGTCAGCGCTCCTAAAAGGGCAATGCCCGCCAAAGCATTCATAGCTGTCATCAAGGGGGTGTGTAAAAGGCTGGGGACATTGGTAATGACCTTGTATCCAACCAGCGCACATACGATAAACAATCCGACTAATACAAATGGATGCATAGATTTTTTCCCTCCGATCAATATTTAAATCCTGCGTGTACTAAAACGGGCAGCCTTTTGAGGCTGCCCGCTGATTCAGAACTACAGGCCCATAGCCTCTCTGGCTCCCGTGTGAACGATTTCGCCGTCAATTGTTGTAAGGATGGATGCGACTATTTCATCGCTTCTGTCAAGGATTACCCTGCCGTCCTTGATCAGATAGTTTACTAAATGATAGATATTGTTAGAGAACATCCAGGTGGAGCTTGTAGCCAGCATACCCGGAATATTCTTGATGCCGATGAGGGTTACGCCATGCTTTACGGCAACTTCGCCGGGCTCGGTAATCTCGCAGTTGCCGCCCTGATCTATGGATATGTCCACAATCACAGAACCGGGAGCCATAGAAGCAACCATTTCCTCAGTGATGAGTACAGGCGCCTTTTTGCCCGGAACCAGGGCTCCGCAGAATATTATATCCATCTGGGGGACTATTTCTTTCAGAGCGCTGCGCTCCTTCGCAAGGACTTCGTCTTTCAGGGAAAGGGCATATCCGCCCTTACCTACAGCCATCTCTGCAGGAACGCCTGTTTCGACTACTTTTGCTCCGAGGCTTTTTGCCTGCTCTAAAGCATCGGGACGGATATCAGCCGCATAGACGATGGCTCCAAGCCTTTTGGCCGTTGCCAGTGCCTGAAGACCGCCTACCCCGGTACCGATTATTAAAGTGTTGACAGGCTTTATCATACCTACCGCACAGAATATCTGAGGGACGAATTTTGAAAGCTCATTGGCGGCGAGCAAAATGCCCTTATACCCTGCGCATGTGCTCATTGATGTAAGAGCGTCCATGTTTTGCGCTCTGGAAATACGGGGAACTCCGTCCAGAGTAAGTCCGATGACACCCTTTTTGGCCAGATTTTTGATCATGTCGTGATTGACCGGGGCAGCAGGATGAAGGAACGTGATCAAATACTGGCCGGCATGCATCATATCAACTTCATGAAGTCCTTTGGCCTGGTTGAATTGAGGTTCCTTTACCTTTAATACTACATCTGCTTTTTTGTAGAGCTCAGCTACATCATCGACCAGCTTCGCCCCTGCCTCTTCATATTGAGAATCTGCATAAAAAGCACCTAAACCCGCAGATTTCTCGACGAGGACCTCTGCGCCGTCCTTAACCAGTTTGGCCACCGTCTCAGGGATGGCGGACACCCGCAGCTCACCGTGCATAATTTCTTTTGGAATACCGATAATCATTATAATCCCTCCTGTTTTCTTCATTTTATCTTAATGATATAAGTATTGACCTTATTAATGTTTTGTATTAATGCCCTAGAATTCATCAGGCAAAACGGTGTATTCGTTTTTTACTGTCGAAAGCACTACCAACGTCCTGGTCATTGACACACCGTGGATGCTTTTGATGTCATTGAGTACCTTTTCCAGCGAACCGGTAGAATCGATGACAGCCTTCAGCAGGAAATCCGAGTCTCCCGTTATATAATGGCACTCCACTATCCGTTCATGTTCTAATACGCTTTCAATAAAACTTTCAATATATTTGGGGTGATCAAGGCTGATGGAGATGAAAGCAGAAACATCCTTGTTAATGAGCTTTGAGTCCAGGACCAGAGTATATTGCTTGATAATCCCGGAATTTTCCATTTTCTTTATGCGCTCAATCACAGCCGAAACCGACATGTTGACTTTTTCGCCGATTTCCGATGCGCTGACCCGCGCATTTTCTTTTAATTGACCCAATATTTTGATGTCGATATTGTCCATGGTCCACCGCTTTCGGTTATTCCGACAATTAACTGCTGAAGTAAATATATAAGATAACGTACATTTGTCTTAATATTAGCATATTGCGTAAAAATGTAAACGGAATATAGTAAACTTGATAAATATTTAGGTAATTTAATAAAATGTCAAAAATAATTTCGAAAACCTCGGGTTTGCTTATTCGTACAAGAATTATTTCTGAAAGCTACGAAAATCGCAAATATTTTTCAGAATAAAGCGGAAATTTTCCTTAAATATCCCATTTTATTGTCACTCTGCGCAGATAGATATATGTGGGCGATGGGCCCGACCCATGCCTATAAGATACACCAGGGACAGTGTATTGAATTATCAACCGAAAAGATTGAAATTGTCAGATAATTATGTTATGCATGTGCATAAAAAAGTTTCGTTTTCCTCTTGCATTCTGTTTTAACCTGCTATATACTGATAAAGCTTGTAAATGTGCCGGCACTGATGCGACCGCCGTTCAAGGCCGGTGCAAATAATGCTTTGAGGTAGGAAGTTACCGTGCTATCGGAGAATTTCTACTGAGAATTGCCCTCTCTCGAAGAGGACGAGGGGATCCGCATTTTTTGTTTGTTTCAAAATGCAAGAGACACACGGCAGAGTGTACGACGGATTCCCCGTACAGGCATAGCGAAAACGTACGAAAGCGCCTATAGAACGGGCGCAGCAAGGAGGAGAAAATGAGCGCACAGAAAATTAGAATCAAGCTTAAAGCATACGATCACAAGGCATTGGATCAGTCAGCGGCCAGGATCGTAGACACTGCAAAAAAGACCGGTGCGGAAGTATCGGGACCGATCCCCCTTCCTACCGAAAAGCAAGTAGTGACGATTTTGAGGGCAGTCCACAAATACAAGGACAGCAGGGAGCAGTTTGAACAGAGGACCCATAAGAGATTGATCGATATCCTTTCGCCGTCCACCAAGACCGTCGATGCGCTGATGAAGCTCGATATGCCGGCGGGTGTGGATATCGAGATTAAATTATAAACAGAAGACTACTCATAAAAGTCTTAGAATGATTACACGGGGGTTGTTCCCATGTAATCCGCTGTAAGAAGGGAGATAAAGCATTGAAGACAATTATTGGGAAGAAAATCGGAATGACACAGATTTTTTCCGAAAACGGCATTGTTATCCCGGTAACCGTCATTGAGGCGGAGCCGAATGTAGTCACTCAAATCAAAACTGTTGAGACAGACGGATACAATGCGGTACAGATCGGTTATGAGGATCTGAAGGAGCAAAGAGCCAACAAACCGACAAAAGGCCACTTTGCGAAATGGCAGGCGCCTCTGAAAAAGCATCTGCAGGAGATTCGCCTGGATGAGGGAGAGAGCTACGAACAAGGCCAGGTCATAACCGTTGCCGATTTTGAGGAAGGAAAGAAGTTGGATGTCACCGGGACTTCAAAGGGAAAAGGGACCCAGGGGCATATAAAAAGATGGGGTCAGTCAAGAGGGCCCATGAGCCACGGCTCAAAACACCACAGGCTTGCAGGTGCGCTGGCAGCCGGGACCTATCCTTCCAGAGTATTTAAAGGAAACAAAGCGGCAGGCAGGATGGGAAGCGAGACCGTCACAGTTCAGAATGTCGAACTTGTCAAGGTTATTGCCGAAAGAAACCTGATGCTGGTCAAAGGCGCGGTGCCCGGAGGCAAGGGCAGCCTTCTCAGAATCCAGTATGCGGTTAAAGGTCAGAACTAATAGAGAATCCGAAGAAAGGAGGAAGTCAAATGGCTCAGGTAATAATGTTAAAAATGGACGGTACAGAAGCCGGAAATATTGAATTAAATGATGATATCTTTGGTATAGAAGTAAATCGAAATGCTGTTCATGCGGTAGTAGTGAATTACTTGGCAAATCAACGGCAGGGCACGCAGTCCGCAAAGACCAGGGGAGAGGTCAGAGGCGGCGGCAGGAAACCCTTCAGGCAGAAGGGCACAGGCCGCGGCAGGCAGGGAAGCAGCACATCTCCAAATCAGATAGGCGGAGGGATCGTGTTTGCGCCCAAACCCAGAGATTACAGATACACACTTCCAAAGAAATTAAGACGCTTAGCAATGAAATCTGCCCTTTCCTCGAAAGTGGAGGAGAAGGAAATCATAGTGCTCGAAAGCTTAAAAATGGATGAGCCCAAGACTAAAGAGATGATAAAGGTATTGGGTAATATAAAAGCGGCCGATAAAGCGTTGATCATAACCGACATCAAGGACGAAAACGTCATCCGCTCCGCAGCAAATATCCCCGGTATTAAAACCACCATGGTTGGGGAGATGAATGTGTATGACATCGTCAATCACACAAGCCTCATCGTAACCAGGGATGCAGTAAACAGAATTGAGGAGGTGTATTCATAATGAAAACCCCTTACGATATTATCGTTAAACCCGTCATCACAGAAAGAAGCATGGACGATGCGGCAAGTAAAAAGTATACGTTCAAAGTAGCGGTGGACGCCAATAAGACCCAGGTAAAACATGCGGTAGAAGAAATATTCGGCGTTGATGTTGAAAGAGTCAACATTATGAACGTAAAAGGTAAATTGAAGAGAATGGGAAGAAATGTAGGCAAAACGGCGGCCTCAAAGAAGGCCATCGTCATCCTTACCGAGAAGAGTAAGGAAATCGAATTCTTCCAGGGTCTATAAGGAGGAACGCTCATTATGGCAATCAGAAAATACAAACCCACCTCTCCGGGCTTAAGGGGAATGACGGTTTCAACATTTGAAGAAATCACGGAAAAAACGCCGGAAAAGTCCCTTACGGTAACGCTGAAAAAGCATTCCGGCAGGAACTCCAGGGGCAAGATTACAGTCCGTCACAGAGGCGGAGGCTACAGGCCTAAGTATAGGATCATCGACTTTAAGCGCGACAAGGACGGGATACCCGGGAAAGTCGCTACCATCGAATACGATCCCAACAGAAGTGCCAATATAGCCTTGATCTTTTATGCCGACGGAGAAAAGAGATACATTATCGCTCCCAACACATTGAAGGTGGGCGACACGGTCTACTCCGGAGAAGATGCGGATATCCAGGTGGGCAACGCTCTTCCGGTAAAAAACATCCCCGTAGGCACAGTGATCCACTGCATCGAAATGAAGGCGGGCAAGGGAGCCCAGATGGTCAGAGCGGCAGGGAACGGCGCCCAGCTGATGGCAAAAGAAGGCGGGTATGTAACAGTGAGGCTGCCTTCCGGAGAGATGAGAAAGATCCGTATGGAGTGCAGAGCTACCATCGGTGAAGTCGGCAACATCGAACACGAGAACATCAACTTTGGAAAAGCCGGAAGAAAGAGGCACATGGGGATACGGCCTACGGTCAGAGGATCGGTTATGAATCCAAATGACCACCCTCATGGCGGAGGAGAAGGCAAAACCGGGATCGGCCGCGTCAGCCCCGTAACACCATGGGGCAAGCCTGCATTGGGTTACAAGACCAGAAAGAAGAACAAGAGCTCGAACCAATATATCATAAAAAGACGCAATGAGAAATAAGCGGAGAGGAGGATGAAAGACAGATGAGCAGATCACTAAAAAAAGGACCTTTTGTAAATGAGAAACTACTTGCGGCTATCGATTCGATGAACAATGCCAATGATAAAAAAGTCATAAAGACCTGGTCCAGACCATCCACTATTTTTCCGCAGATGGTGGGGCATACGATAGCGGTCCATGACGGAAAGAAACATGTGCCGGTATATATAACGGAAGATATGGTAGGTCACAGACTCGGAGAGTTCGCGCCTACGAGAAACTACAGAGGACATGCGGCAGACAAATCCTCAAAAGTGAAGAAAAAGTAAGGGAGGATACAGAACATGGAAGCGAAAGCAGTGGCAAAGTATGTCAGGATGTCTCCCATCAAGCTTAAACCGATTGCCGATCTGGTAAGGGGAAAAGATTTAAGTGAAGCACTGACTATACTAAAATTTACCCCGGGAAAGGGCTCCGTGCTGGTGGAAAAAGTCGTCAAATCAGCAGCGGCGAATGCGGAAAACAATCATGATATGAATGTGGATAAACTCTACGTTGCCGAAGTCTACGCCCATAAGGGACCGACTATGAAGCGTTGGAGGGCAGGTGCACAAGGCCGCGCATCACTCATCCTTAAGAGAAGCAGCCATATCGGCGTAACGCTTAGAGAAAGAGATTAGGAGGGTTTGATTTATGGGTCAGAAAGTTAGTCCGCATGGATTGCGAGTCGGCGTTATCAAAGACTGGAATTCTAAGTGGTATGCAGATAAAAAGGATTTTGCCGATTATCTGGTCGAAGACAGGAAGATAAGAGAATACATCAAGAAGAGAATATTTGCCGCAGGCATTTCAAAGATCTTGATAGATAGAGCAGCAAACAACCAGGTCACGGTAGCCGTGCTGGCTGCCAAACCGGGAATGATAATAGGAAGATCAGGCACCGGCATAGATGAGTTGAAGGCAGAAGTCGAAAAACTCACCGGAAAGACCACTATCATGAATATCATAGAGGTCAGAAGATCCGAAACCGATGCCCAGCTTACGGCGGAAAGCATCGCCCAGGCTCTTGAAAAGAGGATTTCGTTCCGGAGAGCTATGAAGCAGGCTATCGGAAGAACGATGAAAGCAGGCGCCAAAGGGATAAAAGTCGTTGTTTCCGGAAGGCTTGGCGGAGCGGAAATAGCCAGGAGCGAGAAGTACAGCGAAGGGAATGTCCCTCTTCATACTTTAAGGTCGGACATCAGCTACGGCTTTGCGGAATCGGATACACAGTACGGCAAGATAGGTGTAAAAGTCTGGATCAACAACGGAGAAATCCTGTCAAAAGAACTTCAAAGCCCGCTGCCTGACGAAAGCGCCAAAAATGACGGCGACAGACGCA